>JAGVUH010000640.1 GCA_019136395.1 Gammaproteobacteria bacterium | reverse complement strand
CCCCGAGGCCGGGCGGGGTGGCCGTTGACGAGGACGAAGGGGGGGATGTCCTGGGTGACCACGGACCCCCCGCCGGAGAAGCAATGGGCACCGATGCGGCAAAACTGATGGATGATGGTGAAGCCGCCAAGGATGGCCCAGTCCTCCACCTTGACGTGGCCAGCCAGGGTCACGGCGTTGGCCATGATGACGTTATCGCCGACCTGGCAGTCGTGGGCGACATGGACGTAGGCCATGAAAAGGTTGTCGCTGCCTATCCGGGTCACCCCGGCGTCCTGGATGGTACCGCGATGCAGGGTGACGAACTCCCGCACCACGTTGCGATCGCCGATCTCCAGGGACGTCGCCTCCCCGGCGTATTTCTTGTCCTGGGGGGCCTCGCCGACGGAGGCGAACTGGAAGATCTGGTTGTCCCGCCCGATGCGGGTGGGCCCGCGCAGCACGGCGTGGGGGCCGACGCGGGTGCCACGACCGATCCGGACCCCGGGGCCGATGATGGCGTAGGGGCCGACCTCGACCCCCACCTCCAGTTCGGCGGCCGGGTCGATGATCGCCGTGGGGTGGATCATGCCTAGAAGTCCTTGGCGGTGCACATGATGTCGGCGGAGGCGGCCAGCTTGTCGTCCACCATGGCCTCGCCAGTGAACATCCAGATGCCGCGGCGCACCGCGCGCAGCTTGACGGTCATGATGAGCTGGTCACCAGGCTCCACCGGGCGCTTGAAGCGCGCCTTGTCGATGCCGACGAAGTAGTAGAGCTTGGAGCCGACCTCCTCCGGCCGGGACTCCATGGCCAGGAGCCCGGTGGCCTGGGCTAGGGCCTCGATGATGAGGACCCCGGGCATGATGGGCTTGACCGGGAAATGGCCGGTGAAGAAGGGCTCGTTGAAGGTCACGTTCTTGAGGGCGACCAGGTAATCGTTGACCTGATAATCCAGGACCTTGTCGACCAGCAGGAAGGGATAGCGGTGCGGCAGGTGTCTGAGGACCTCATGGATGTCCATCGTGTTCAAGGTTGTCTCCCTAAGGTGAGGGGCTCGGGGGTGGGACGTGGCCGCGGTCCGGCTAATCCGGTTCCCGTTCGGGGCTGGGGGTCGAGGAGGGTGAACCAGCGGGGGCCTCACCCCCAGCCGGGTATGCCGCCATGGTCAGGGTGGCCAGGGCGGCCTCCAGTTGCTTGACCCGCCGGGTCAGTTCGTCCAGGTGGCGGAAGCGGGCGGCGTTCTTGCGCCAGTCGGCGTTGGGCATGGCGGGGATGCCGCTGCTGTAGACCCCGGGGTCCGGGAAGGAGCGGGTGACCATGGCCATGCCGGTGAAATGGACGTTGTCCCCGATCTCCAGATGACCAGCCATGCCCACGGCGCCACCGATGGTGCAGTCGTTGCCGATGCGCGTGGAGCCGGAGATGCCGGAGCAGGCGGCCATGGCGGTGTTCTCGCCGATGCGGCAGTTGTGGCCGATCTGGATCAGGTTGTCGATCTTGGCCCCGGCGGCGATGACGGTATCCTGGAGGGCGCCGCGATCGACGCAGCTATTGGCGCCGATCTCGACGTCTTCGCCGATCTCGACGCTGCCGAGCTGAGGCATGCGGAACCAGCGCCGGCCATCCCGGGCGAAGCCGAAACCATCGCGGCCGATGACGCAGCCCGGTTGGAGCAGGGCGCGACACCCGATGCGTACCTCGGGGCAGAGGGTGACCCGCGCCACCAGGCGCGCCTCGGCCCCCACCCGGCACCGGGCGCCGGGAGCCCGGGCCGATGAAGGCCCCGGGGCCGATCTCGGCCTCGGCCTCCACCACCGCGCAGGGCCCGATCCAGGCGCTGGGGTCCACCCGGGCGCTGGCATCGACCACGGCGCTAGGATGGCGACCCTGGGCCGCCGCGGGCGTGGGGTGAAGCAGCCAGCCGGCGTGGGCATAGGCCAGGTAGGGGTTGTCGCCGACCAGGGTCGGCACCGGGCACAGGGCCTGATCCGCCGGGGCGAGGATGACCGCGCCGGCCTGGGTCCCGGCCAGGGCATCACGGTATTTCTTGTCGGCGTAGAAGCAGAGGTCACCGGGCCCGGCCGCCGCCAGGGGGGCGATCCGGCCGACGCGGGCAGCGGGGTCCCCCGCCAGGGTCAGCCCGAGGCGCCGGGCGAGTTCGCCGAGGGAGTATTCCAAGGTCCTGGACCGCCGGGGCTGGGCTGGGTTGGGAGAGGGTCGGGGTGCCGAGGCAGGCCTACTTGGCCTGGTGCTTGGCCCGCATCCGTTCCACCACCTCGTCGGAGATGTCGATGCGTTCGCTGAAGTAGAAGACATCCTTGCC
>JAGVUH010000514.1 GCA_019136395.1 Gammaproteobacteria bacterium | reverse complement strand
CGGCGATATCATCCATGGGACTACCGACATGATCTGGTTTCTTCTCGGCCTTATCGCCCTGATCCTGGGCGCGGAATTGCTGGTACGCGGCGCCTCCAAGCTGGCCATGGCCCTGGGCATTTCGCCCCTGGTGGTGGGTCTCACAGTCGTGGCCTTCGGCACCAGTTCGCCCGAGCTCGCGGTCTCCGTCCAATCCGCCTGGGCTGGCCAGGTGGATATCGCCCTGGGTAACGTGGTGGGTAGCAATATCTTCAATGTCCTGTTCATCCTCGGCCTGTCCGCCCTCATCACCCCCTTGGTCGTCGACCGGCAGCTCATCCGCCAGGAGGTGCCCCTGATGGTCGGTGCCTCCCTGCTGCTCTGGGTCCTGGCGGCGAACCAGGCGATCGACCGCCTCGAGGGCCTGTTGCTGGTGGGTCTGCTGGCGGCCTATACCATCTATGTCATCCGCGCCAGCCGACGGCAGACCGCCGCGGACCGTCAGGAAGCCGCGGCACCCCCCGTCGCGGAGGAAAGGTCCTGGGACTCGCACTGGTTCGTCCAGGTGGCCCTGATCCTGGCAGGTCTGACCCTGTTGGTGCTGGGTTCCAACTGGCTGGTGGAGGCGGCCGTCGCCTTTGCCCGTGCCCTGGGGGTGAGTGAGCTGGTCATCGGGCTGACCCTGATCGCCGCCGGAACCTCCCTGCCGGAGGTGGCCACCTCGATCATGGCGGCGCTGCGGGGGGAGCGGGATATCGCCGTCGGTAACGTGGTGGGGAGCAACATCTTCAACATCCTGGGCGTGCTGGGGGTCTCCGCCGCCATCGCCCCCACCAGTCTGACGGTGGCCCCCTCCTTGCTGGCCTTTGACCTACCGGTCATGGTCGCGGTGGCGCTGGCCTGCCTGCCCATCTTCTTCACCGGCCACCTCATCGCCCGCTGGGAGGGGGGGCTCTTTTTCGCCTACTACCTCATCTACACCCTCTATCTGATCCTCATGGCCCGCCAGCATGACGGCCTGGCCCAATTCGGCTGGATCATGGTCTCCTTCGTCCTGCCACTGACCTTTGCCACCCTCGCCATCCTTGCCGGCCGGCATTGGCGACACAGCCATCGCCGAGGTGGCGGGCGGTTTCCCGGGATTTAACGACTCAACCCGTTGGTGGATCATGCTGGCGCCGCCAAGCCGCCAAGCCGCCAAGCCATCAAGTCATTAAGCTGCCAAGCGGCCATCCCGCTAACCCTAGGGCCTTGGCCGCCATCCCCACGAACAGGGGGTGTGTG
The DNA here is from genome assembly GCA_019136395.1 of Gammaproteobacteria bacterium. The sequence continues at coordinate 13,037 of JAGVUH010000514.1, read as the reverse complement.
GAATAACAGGGGCGGTACATGGCGGGACTGACCTTGAAATCCCTGGCCAAAGGGCCAGTATCTGTCCTCATGGCCGACCACCGCGGCCCTGGCCCACGCGGTGGCGGTTGCCCACAACCCCAGAACATAACCGCAAAAGAGGACGACGAGATGCTTACCGCGACCATGGCGACCAAGCTGAACGAGCAGATCAATCGCGAATTCTTTTCCGCCTATCTGTACCTCGCCCTGTCCACCGAGGCCGAGGAGAGCAATCTTCGTGGCACCGCCAGTTGGTTTCTGGCCAAGCATGGCGAGGAGATGGCCCACGCCATGAAGATGGTGCGCTATCTCCTGGACCAGGGCGCCAGCGTCAAGCTGGGGGCCATCGCGGCACCGCCCGCGCCGGCCGGCGCCATTCTGGCCATGTTTGAGCGCACCCTCGAACACGAGCGGGCGGTGACCGCCGCCATCAACGAGCTGGTGGATCATGCCCTCAGTGAAAAGGACCATGCGACCAACATCTTCCTGCATTGGTTCGTCACCGAGCAGATCGAGGAGGAGGCCACGGTCAACGATATCCTGGGCCGCCTGCGGCTCTTCGGCGACAAGGGGGAGGGACTCCTGATGATCGACAACGAACTGGGCGCGGCGGCCAAGGTCATGGCCCAGGCCTTGGCCCAGGAGAGCGCGGCTACGGCTTGAGCCTGAGCCATTCAGATCGCGGACATACCTCCGCGGGCGCCGCGGACCGCGAGGGAGCCGTCAGGGGCGTCGATCGTCCCTGTAGATCACCGACAGGCAAGTACGCGCGCGGCTCAAGGCGACATAGTGCCCGGGAAGGGGGCCGGTTGGCCGGGGCAGGTCGATGACGATGATGGCCTCGTTTTCCAGGCCCTTGAAGGCGGCAATCTCGGCGAAGCTGAGCGCCGGCAGTGGGAAGGTGCGGAGGGCGTATTCGTCGAGCAGGATGAGGGCGCTGGCCAGACAGGCCGGTAGGCGCGCGGCGATGGACTGGGCAAAGGGGAGGGGGGACAGGAGCGTGATCTCCCCGGGGGCGAGTCCTCCCGGGCCGGTTAGCCGCTTGATCTCGGCGGCGAGGAGGTGACTGGCCTCAGCCTCGGTGTGGGCCTGGTGGGTGACCACCGCGGGCCCGTCGCCACTGCCGCGCACGCCCATGTCGGCGCCCAGGGTGCGCTGGACCAGGTCGATGATCTGGCGGGTGTTGCGACAGTTGGTGGTGAGGGGGATACGGGTTGGGGCGAGACTGGTCAGAAGCGTCAGGGCCTCCGGCTCCGGTGGCCCGAAGAGGCCGGCCTGGTTGTTGATGTCCTGGAACCAGCACCAGCGGCCCTGGTCGAGGCCACCGGCGAGGACCTGGTCGAGGGGATCGAGCAGGGCGAGGCGCAGCAGGTCCTGACCCTCATCGACGATCAGGGCGTCGAATCGTTCGATGCCCGCGCGCCGCGCCGCGACTTGGGCCTTGTCCGCCACGGCGACGGTCAGATTCGGCAGGGCGAAGCGCTCGGCGAGCCAGTGACGCAGCCAGGGCGAGTGACAGGCGAGCAGTACCTGGCGTCCCTCGGCGGCCCAGCGCCGGGCTAACTCCAAGGCCAAGAAGGTCTTGCCGGTTCCGGCGCCCCCGGAGCAGAGGACGCGGGGATTGGCATCGACCGCGTCCAGAAAGCGCATCTGATCCTGGGTCAGGGCGCTCACCCGTTCGGCGATCTCCTCCACCTGGACATGTAAGGGCACAGCGACCTCGACTTCGGGGCGCAGGAAGTCGATGACCGTGGCGATCGTGGCGGGGTCCGGCCCCGGCCCAGCCCCCACCCCGGTCCGGCGCGCGGCGGGGCGCTGGCCAGGCTCTTGATCTGCACGCCTGCCAGGATCCTGACCAGGGTGATTGCCAGGTCGCTGACCAGGGTCCACACCCCTGCGCAAATTAGGATGCTGATCAGGGTGCTGGGCAGCGCGCAGGTGCCAGTGCCGGAAAAGTCCCACCAGCCAGCGCTCCAGGTTGCGTCCGGCGCGGGCATCGGCGAGCAGGGCCCGGTCCCACTCGGCGCCGGTCAGGTCCCAGTCGCAGTCGGGAAAGATGACGCCGTAGCCGATGGGGAAGCGGTCGATGACGGCGGTGCCCAGGTGACGCTCCAGCCGTTCAACCAGGGAGTGCAGGGCCGATTCCGCCTGACGGAAAGGGCTCTCGCGCAGGGTTTGCCGTTCACCCTGGCGGTTGATGGTCGACCAGATCCCCTGGTGGCAGGCAACGCCGCCCCCCTTGACCTCCAGCACGAAGAGGCCGGGCCGCCCGACGATGACGAAATCGATTTCGCCGAAGCGCTTGTAGGCATGGCTCGGCAGGTTCAGCGAGTGCAGCGCGGTCAGGTGCCAGTCAGCCCGGTCGACGAAAGCGGCGCGCAACCGGTCGAAGACCTTGAGCTCGGCGCGGCTTCCGGTGCGGTAGGGGGTGGATGGCAGCATGCGCATGGTTTGAGCTCTCTGGTGGCGGGTCGCGCTGGGTGAGTGAAGCCGGGCATGGGCACCCGCGGGCTATGGGTCTTCCTCCTGGCGGTCGGCATCTGCAATCCTCCCCACCCGTCCCTCTCGCGTTGAACCGGTCAGGGTGCCGCCGACGACGCCCGTATCCAGCAGCCCCCGAAGTTCCGCGTCGAGCCGGGCCGGGATCTCGGCAACGGCCAACCGGGCAAGCAGAGCAGCCTGGTCCACCTCGCTGGAAACGGCCTTGACGTCGCCCGCCAGCAGCAGGTGGGCGCCGCGGCCGTCGATGGTCAGCCGGTAATCGCCTTTGCCAAGGCTGATACGGGTGGTCAGGACCTCGTTATCCCAACCCATACCCCGTGCCAGGCGCAGGGCGGCCGTTTGCGCCGCCTTCGGCGGCGCGCCCTCCAGCAGGGCTCGGAAGGGCAGCACGGGCGGTGGCGCAGGACCCAGGTCGATGCCGGTTGTATTTGATTGGTGGGCGAGGGCGGCCATCCGATGCTGCACGGCCGGGGCCAGCCCATGGACGGCGCGCAGACTGGCCGGCAGGGCCATCCATCCCCAGTGGGCGGCGAACAGGGCGGCGGCGACGACCTGGTCCTGCGCGGTGAGGGCCGGATGACGAAAGGCGAGCAGTTCCTCGCAACGCTCCCGCAGGAAGAACAACAGCAGGCCCCGCGAGAAGGGCCGCGGGTGGCGTTGCAGCAGTTCGGAAATAGTGGCGTCACCGAGGGTGATGCTGCCACGCAAATCCTGGCTGAGCCGGCTGAGGGCATCGTGCCATTTTGGCTCTACGAGCCGGGTCGCTTCCTTAGCCAGAACCTCGAGCACGACTTGCCGCGGGTCCGGCGGGCATGGCCCGATGCTGTCGGCGGCCTCGACCAGGGCCGTCAACAGGCGCTGCAACAGCAGGGCCTGGACGCCATCCGTCTCGGTTTCCGGTGCCTTGAGCGCCCAACGCCGCAGGGCGCGGAGAATGGGATCGGGGTTAGCGTCGAGACTGGCGTTGAGAGTGGCGCTGAGACTGGCGCTGGGATTGAGATTGGGGTTGAGATTCGCGCTGGGACTGGCTTCAAGATTGGCGGTGAGGCTGGGCTTGAGATTGGCGTCGGAATTGACGCCGAGAGCGGCCTTTTGACCTGGCGGTGGCAGAGGAGGTGCGCTGGCGTCTGGACTGGCCAGCGGCAGCGCCCATAGCGCCCGGGCGGCCGCGGCCGTCGCCGCGCCGGTATTGCCGAGCGCGAAGAGCAGGGCCAGCGCGGCACCCACCGCCGAGACATGCCCAGGCGAGGGATCGGGGATGGCGGATAGGTCCGGGGTCACCGATGAGACCGGGGGGGACGCCGGGTTCAGGCCCGAAGCAGGGCAGGGCGATGGTGGCCAGGTCAGCAGGGCATCCCCGGCGAAGAGGCGTGCCTTCACCTGCTGCTTGTAATCCGCCAGGGGTACGTTGGCATAGGCGGCCGCTTCAGCCTGGGTCGCCGTCTTGTGCTGGGCCGAGGCGAACAGCAGGGTGGTGATCCAGTGGGCCGGCAAGGGCGCTGGCACCAGCAGCATGTCCTCGTCCCCGGCCAGGCCGACGGGGAAGTCGCGGGTACACAGCTTGCCGTCCGGGGTCATGGCCAGGACCGGCCCGCGCAGGGCAACGAGATCGATCAGGGCGATGACGCTGCGCAGATGCGGCCCCTCGGCGACGGCTTCTTGCAAGACCGCGGCCGGGATGCGTTCGGCGAACAGGGGAATCAGTCCGGGGATGGCACCAAGGGCGTCACGGTAATACTTGCGCCCGAAGCCGCGCGGTCCGGTGATGAGCCCGGCGGCGAGCAGATACATCAGGTTTAACTGGTTGGTCGCCAGGTGCCAGGAACGGCGGGTTAGTTTGGTGGGTGAGGGTCCTGATCCAGGCTCCTGGTTGGAGACGGCGGCAAGGGTGGGTTGCGGTTCCGGCGGCATCTGGTTCATCTCCAATGGGTGAGGAGGCTAGGGTCCTGGAGCGGCAGGATGGCTTCCGCCGGGCAGGGGTAGCCGCCCCGGCGTAGCAGCACCACCTGATCACGGGCACGGGAGATCATCACATAGAAGAGGCGCTTCAAATCATCCCGCTGGTCCCGGTTCTCGGGTGCGCAACGATAGCCGTCAATGTCGGCGAGAAAGACGGTGTCGAACTCCAACCCCTTGGCCGAGTGGGCATTGATCACAAAGATGCCGCCCTCGCCGAAACGATGATCGCCCTCCGCCTCCTCACTGGCATAGGTGAGGATGCGCGGACGGCCCTGGTCGAGTTTCACCGGATGCTGGTGTAGCGCTTGAAGCCAGCGCTGTCGGCTGGCGTTGTCCGGGGTGATGATGCCGTATAGCCGTGCCGGATCGCGGTCCGCGGCCTTGAGAATGCGCTGGATCAGGTCAGCGAAATCCCAGCTGCAACCAGGTCCATAGTCAATCAGCAACGGCTCACGGATGCAGGGTCGCGCCACAGGCAACTTGGGACGGGGGCTCGCTGGATCTTCGATGTAGAGGGCGAGGGCAAGTTGGGCGACGCGATCGCAGTTGCGATAGTTGTCGGTCAGTTCGAGGCGGGCATCCGAGTGGATATCCAATTCGACTGCGATTTGGTGAAGGCTCGAGTTCTCGGCGGTAATGCGCTGGTTCTGGTCAGCGACGACGAAGCAGTGCTCATAGCCGAATTGCAACAGGGCTCGGTAAAACTCCGGCGGCATGTCCTGGCCCTCGTCGATGATGACGAAGGGGGTAAGGGGCGGGGGGAGATCGGGCGCCATGGCGATGGCCTCCAGGATCGCCTTCCAGTCGAGCGCGAACGCTTGTTCACCGATCACCGGGCATGTCTGGCCAAGAGTGCGTTTGTACATGCCCTTGAACCAGGTCATCCAGGGATGGGCATTGACGGCCTGGCCGACCAGTTCGCGGCAAGCCTGTAGCAGCAGCCGGTTGTAGGCCAGGAAGACATACTCCTGGGCTCCTTTGGGTCGATGGTGCTGGCGGGTGCGCAGCAGGGCGACGATCGACTTGCCGGTGCCGGGTCCGCCGACCACCAAATGGCGTCCCTCCCGCGGCAGCAGCCGGGCACGCTCCTGGTCCTTGCTCAGGGCCTGGATGTCCGGCAGGGTGAAGCGGCGGCTGGCCATAAGCGCGGGAGCGGATTGCAGGTCCGATCAGGGCGACGGGAAGGGGGGCGCCGGTTCAAGGTTCGGCGGTGGCCAGGGCTTGCCTTCAGGTTCCGTCCCCGATGGGATCCTGTGCGGAGAATCTTGGCCGAAGGGGGGTAGAAACCCCTCCCCCACGGCAAAATCAAGCAGCGGAGCGATCTCGCCATTGAGGTCACCGGAGACGTAGGTCCGGTCGAGCAGCACGTTGCCGAAGGCGCAGCTTGGCTCGGGTACCAGGGTGCAGGCGTGACAGGCAGCCAGGTTGAGCAGGCTCGGCCCCTGACCCTCATGCTCGGCGCAGACCGGGTCCAGGGAACACCAGTCGGCATGGTCGAAGACGCTGGTCATGAGACGCAGGAAGCGCGCCGGCTCCGCCAACTCGGCGAGCCCACCCAGGGAGCCGACGATGTCGGGTACCGCCACATAGACCAGGATGCCGGCCAAGGGCTCGGGGCCCTCGGCGCAGTAGATGCGCTCGCGGATCGAGGCGGCTGGATAGCCGGCCTCGGCCTCCAGCCGGCGGATCAGGAGATGCGCCAGGGTGTGCAGCAGCAGGAAGCGCGGCGTCAGCGGAATTGGCGGGTCCTCCGGGAAGCGCATGCCGGTGCGCTCGAAGCGCGCCTGGATACGCCTGGCACGTTGGGTCAGTCCGGGCTGGGCGGCCCAGCGCGCAAGTAGGGCCTCGTCCAAGGTGAAGAAGATGCCTTCGCCATACAACTCCACGGCGGGTAACCAGTCACCTGTACCGTCCAGGTAAGGGGGTACCAGACGTGCGGCGGGCTTATCTTGGGCCGGAGAGTCAACAGATTGAGGCTTGATGCGGTCATTGAAGTTTTCGGTCACACGGGAGAAGCCCATGAAGACCCTTACCTCCCGCAGTCGCGTCAGAGCAACCAGCCGGTCGATCGTGGCGAGGATCCGCGACGGTCGCTGGTTGGGGACCAGCGGCGCTGCCGGGGTCAAAGTTGGTGACAGGTCCCGCCAGTCGGTGGTGCGATGGCGGGTGACGAAGTCCTCGCCGTCGGCGACGCCAGGAATCGGTTCGGTGAGAGCCCGGTATTCCTTTTCCAACAGCGTGCCGAACGTGACTGTCTCGTCAGAAAGAGGCTGCCAGCCCTGGCGGACTTTTAACCAGGCCTGCTCAACCTCGGCTGACGTGCAGCGATAACGGTCCGCCAGCCGGCCCAACGCGGCCTGAAGGCTGAACGGGTTACGGCAACGCTCCAGCTCGGCGCGGTCTTGGGGACTGCAATAGAGACGGTCCAGGGCGCTGCCGCGAGGTACGCGTGACTCCGGGGGGATCACGAGTCCTGAGCGTGTTCGAGGGAAGTAGAGTCGCGGATCGTTGACCTCCAGGATGCGCCAAGGTTGAGGGCTGTCCTGGACACTAGCGGTGCCGCCTTGCTGCCAAGGGTGGCTTCGCTCCCAGGGCTGGCGCCGGGGGTTACGCCCAGGAAGCGTGGTGCCTGGATCGAAGCTGGCACCCGCTCGGCAGCGCCCGCAGCGGAGCTGCCAGCGCAGGCTATCAACCGGGTCGCGGCGCAGATACAAATAGGGTTGTTCCCGATCCGCTCGGCAGTCATCAATCCTGTTCCCCTGATGGGTCCTGCGATGGGCCATGAGATGCCAGGGCACTTCGTCCAGGCCACCCTCCGGATGGGCGATAACCCAGCCGACTTGTTGCAACAATCCACGGGCCGGGCAGGTGCAACGTGGCGGGCTGGCCTGGTTGGTTTGATGGCGCCACGGCAACCAGTGCAGCAGGCCGCAGCGCGGGCAGCGAGCCCAACCCGGAAAGGGCAGGGCCGGTACGCAGGGGCCATCGGCGACGCCAGGCTTGACCTCGCGGGACTTGGGTGGCTGACGCAGTTCCTGGCTGATGCCGAGAGTCTGGCGCAGCAACTCCACATGACACAAGGGCTCCCCTATGGGGTTGCCCTGGTCATCGATCCAGTGGTGGATGTCCTCAATCACATAGAGCCAGTCATCGGCGCGCATCAGGGCGCCGACACCGCTCCAGCCGATCAGGTGGGACCAGCGGGTGGGGATCAGCCGTTTCATCGGATCTTCACCAGGGCGGTGTTCTCGACGTTGCGCATGCTGTGCAAGGTTGGCCAGAGACCGGTTTCGCGATCCTCGTGGCCATACAACAGGCGCCGGTCGGGATGGCTACCGTTATAGACCAAGCGCTGGCGCTGAGCATGGGCAGTCGAAACCTCATCCGCCCATTGGCGGGCCAAGTCGTCCAAGTGCTGTCGCCGCGCCCCGGGTCGGCACGCCGGCAGCGCCGAGCCAGCTCCTGGATCAGCCGCGCCACCTCCGGACGGTCGGGGTCGAAGGACCCGGCTTGCTCGTTCGCGGCCAGGTCCGGGCAACCGTGGCGGATGGCGATGACCAGGGCGGCGTGCAGGGCGCGGTGCCGGGCCTGCCAGGTGAAGGGTGTGAGACTGGTAGGCTCGACGAAGCGGTAGAAGGACTCGTGGTAGGCGCGGAAGCTCTCGTAGTGGGACAGGCTGCGGGCCTGATCGCGATAGTAGTTGGCGACCACGATGCCGGGCACCTCGCCGCGCCCGACCCGGCTGCTGGCCTGGATGTACTCCGCCGTGGTCAGGGGCTGGCCATTGATGACCATGACGGCGAGGCGGGCGACATCGAGCCCGACGGAGATCATGTTGGTGGCGAGGGCCAGGTCCAGGGCGTTTGGGTCGGTGCGCGGACGGCGTAGCCGTTCGAAGCTCCGGGCGTTATCGTCCGCCGACATCTGGCTGGTGAGCTGGGTGATGCGCTCGGCGAGATGGAGATGGCGGTCCAGGGTCGGGACGGCGGGGGCAGGGCTGACCAAACCGGGGTCTGGACCGGTGTCATAGTCTGCGCCGTTGCCAGGGTCAGTGGGCGGTTCTCTCTGGTATTTTTCAATGGCCTCCTGGTGCAGTCGGGCCATGAGGGTCTCGATGTCTTGCACCGCGTTGCGGCTGATGCCCACCCCCTTGAGGCTGCCGTGATAGACCAGCACCGTCCACCAGGCATCGAGCAGGGCCTCCCGATCCGCCGCCGGTGTGGCGGCGAACAGCAGTTCAGGGGCGGCGAGCAGGGTCGCCGCGACCGGGGCCAAGCAATGCTGGCGGTCACGGGCCGGGGCCAGATAGCCGACAAAGAGCCGGCCAGGGCGCTCGCTGACCGGCACCGTTCGGGCGAAGTAGGAGTCCTCGCAGTCTAGCCCTGGCGGCGGGAAGATCGCGGGCTCGCGGCCGAACAGCCGGCGGACCTGATCCCGTGCCTGGCGGATGGTCGCGGTGGAGGCGATGATCTTGGGGTAGAGGTCGCGCCCCGCGAGCACCGTCTCTAAGGCAGCCTCATACAGGCCAGCTACCGAGCCGAGGGCACCGGCGATCAGGTGTAGCTCGTCCTGGATGATCAGTTCCGGCGGGCGCCGCTGGATGCCACCGAGGAAGGACACTGCGCGCTCCTCCCAGGCCAAGCGTGCGAACTTGTCCAGGGTCGCGAGCAGCAGGGTCGGCGGCCGTTCGTAGAGGGCCGTATCGACGACATTGCAGGGGAGTTCGCCTCCCGACCCGGCGCCAAAGTCGCAATCGTTGGCGATGCAGCAGAAGCGGAAATGGCGGGGACCTGCATCGACGTTGCTGGGCAGGTGCAGGGGCGAGCCGCACCAAGGGCACTGCTCCAGCACCAGGGCGCTGGGCAGGGCCACCTCGCTGCCGGTATTCGCCCGGTCCAGGGCCTGATCGATGGCCTGGCGGGCCTGGGCGTAATGGTTCGGGCTGGAGTCGCCGCCGACCCAGAGGCCGAGGCTGATCGGTTCGTCACCCAGGGCTGGCTCCTCCCGCCGCAATAGTTCCAGGGCGCAGATCAGTCGCGCGGCGCGACGGAACTGATCCTTGGTCAGGAGGCGCAGGGTGTAACGCATGAGGGCTGCGGTGCCGTCCCCGGAAGTCGGATACTTGAGACGCCGCCAGCAGATGACGCAGGCGAGGAGCGCCAGGTAGGCCTCGGTTTTGCCGCCGCCGGTGGGGAACCAGATCAGGTCGACCTTATCCCGGTCGGGGTGGTCTGGGTCGAGGGCGGAGGGCAGGGCGAGCAGCAGGAAGGCGAGCTGGAAGGGACGCCAGGCAGGATCGCGGGGCGCGGCACCGGCGGCGCGCGCGGCCTGGCGCATCTGCCGGGCCATGGCGCGGTTGGCGAGGGCGAAGGCACGGCGGGCCATGAGGTCCGTCTCAAGCAGGCGAGTGCCCTCGCGTATCCGCCGCAGGGCCTCGCCCATCCGCGCCAGGATGCGGCTGGCCGTGACCTGCTCGGCAGCGGTTAGGGAAGTGTCCGGGTCAATGACCTTCTCACCCTTCCGCTCGATCCAGTCCTGGTAGCGGTCGGCGAAACGGTGCAACTCAGCGCATCGCGGTTCAGGGTCGGTGTCGATCCCGGCCAGCCAGTCGATGCTCAGCACCTGCGCGTCGGCCGCTCCCCCCTCGGCGCTGACCTGGGGGACCTCGACCCGCGGCAGGAAATCGGTGCGCAGGCGTCGGACCCGATCCCCGACGACCTCCCAGTCCACCGCGGCGCCATGGCCGATGGCGAAAATACGATGAGCGCGGTACTGAAGCTCCAGTTCCTGCTCCTCCTCATCCATCAGGCTGGGATCGACACGGGGGTAGTCGCCGACCCGGCCGGCCTCAATGAGGCACTCCAGTTCCACCCGGAACAGGGCGAGGCGGTTGCGTTCAGTGGCCTGGTAGGGGTCGTCGCCCCTTCCGGGGTCCTGCTGCATGTTGCTCAGCGCGACCGTGACCAGCCAGCCCGCACCGAGCGGACGCCACAGCACCATGACTTCGGCACGTCCATCAAAGACCGGGAGACGCTGCTGATGACGGTGGGGCAAGGCGGGCGGCCCGAAATCCAGGGCCTCGCTATCGTTCCGACCCAAGGTAACCGGCTGCCACTGGTCCTCCCGCCCGACCTTGGTCGATTCATCGGCCGGTTCGTAACGCACTGCCCGTGGGATGACCTGGAGCCGAATCTCGTTGCCTTCGCCGCCTTCGATGTAGAAGGAAAAACCCACCGACGAGGGGGGCACGAAGCGGCGCCTGGCCTGGCTGGTGCCTTGGGCAGCCCCAAGACTGGCGCCGTTGTTGTTATCGGCCTCCGCGTCATCTTCGGCGTCCTCAATGGCCGCATCCAGGCCGTGTTCATCGGCGAGGACCGGAAAGAGGATGCCGGTCTGATAACGGTCGAGGGGCTTGATCTTGGGTAAAGCGTCTCTCTCGCCAGGGTTTTCGGGCCCGATCAGGCATGAGCGCAGCCACGCGTAAACCTGTTCACGCCCCTCTTGCAGAAGTCCGCTCACGATTTCATCCCCTACCATCCTCCATCCGCGGACGCCGCGTTTTCGGGATCGTGCGTTCGTGAGATGTCAAGTCCCGAGAGATTCTGCCAGCCACCACGGGCGCCGTCGCCTGCAGCAGCCAGATCCATATATGGTCCCCGTCGGGATTGCGCTCAGAATCCATCTCTCTGGTGATGCTCAGAAGTCATCTTTCAGCGGCTGTGTGCGCTGACGTACGGCCTGAGGCAGGAGTTTCAGTTTGTCACGGGCCAGCGACAGATGACGCGCCAGGGTGACTGGCTCCGTATCGAACAGAGGGACACCCAGGATGCTGGCCACCTCGAATACCGCGCCAAGGGAGCAGCCCATGTCGCCCTGCTTGATGCGGTGGACCAGACCGCGCGAAATAACGGCGCGTTTGGCGACCGCGGCGATCGTCAGGCCTTTTTCGACGCGGGCGTCATGAAGCAGATGCCCGAACAGTTCGGCGGCCTCGCGCGCGTAGCGGGAGTAACTACGGACTGCTGGTTTGCTCATGTAGGCCTGTCCGTTGCATAAATAGGGCCTGAAGCCTTTTGAGATCTGTTTATGAGGCATCCTATCATGGCGTTGGCTGGCCATGGCCATGGCCGAGGGCGCTGATGACAAGGAGGCGCGCTAACGGCACGCCGGATGGGGATGCTTGTCTGCCGGCAATTCGCCGATAATATGATTGGCAAACTGCCGGAACGGATGAGGAGATCCAAAGATGACCGCCGTCGTTGAAGAAGTGGTGCGTAAGCTGGGCGAACAAGCCTTGATTGGAGAGGACATCCGCTCCCAGGCCGATCTGGCGCTGGCCGTGCATCACCGCCTGCCCCTCGGGGTGCTCAAGGGTTTGGCTCAAGCCGGACTCACCGAGCAGGAGATCGAACGCTTCGTCATCCCACAACGGACCCGGCGACATCGGGCGGCCAAAGGCCAGCCATTAACGATGGATGAATCCGATCGTGCCGTGCGTCTCTTGCGCATCCAAACTATTGCCGAAGATACTTTTGAGGACAAGGGGAAGGCCAGCACCTGGCTGCGCCGCCCGCTCGTCGAGCTGAACGGCGAGATGCCGCTTGAGATCGCCCGGACCGAGGCCGGCGCCCGCGTCATTGAGACCATCCTGGCCAAGATCGCTTGGGGCGCCGCTGCCTAATGATTCTGTGGCGCTTATCAGCTGAGCGTTATGCCAGGGCATTTAACGGTGGTTACGGGCTGCTCTACGATGGGCGCTGGAATACCGCCGGACATGCGGTCACCTACTGTGCGACCTCGCCATCGCTGTGCGTGCTGGAAAAGCTGGTGCACACCCAAGATCCCGACCTGCTTCCCGCCTTGGTGATGGTACGCTACGCCGTCCCAGACGATCTCGGTATCGAAACGATCTTGGTCCCTGATTTACCGGATTCCTGGCGTCTTCAGGAAAGCTGGACGCAGTGGCGTGGTGATCAGTGGCATGCCGCGCTCAGCGCGCCCTTGCTGCGCGTTCCCTCGGCGGTTGTCCCGCTGACGGACTCGCCCGACATGACCGTACTGATCAATCACCGCCATCCCGCCACCGCTGAGATCTCCATCCTCACGGCCGAGACTTTTGTGCTGGATACGCGGCTGTTTTGACATCGATCTGTTTCGCGCGGGTCTGCATCTTCTCCTGTTCTGGAGGTCTTGATTCAGCCACTTGAAGCCAATACTGATTGAGGGGGCTGTTCTGAAGTGGAATCAGCATCAGAGTGGCCTCCCAAAACCGCCGCGGACATGAGAAACCAAAGGGCGATAACCATGACCACTGAGACCCGATCTAGCCATTACCACGGCGGCCTCAATCACCCTGATCAGGGTCACATGCCTGACCAGCATCAGCCATCCGACCAGGCACCCTTCGGTGCCGGCGGCCATCCGTCAAATATTCCCGTTATCGGGACTGTCTTGAGCCCCCAGGCCCGCACCGCCCGCAAGGCGGAACTGGTCGCTGGCCTGCTGGCGATCCTGCCCGCGGCCCAGGTGCTGCATGAGACCGAAGACCTGCGCCC
>JAGVUH010000328.1 GCA_019136395.1 Gammaproteobacteria bacterium | reverse complement strand
ATCCGCACCTGGGCGCAACTGGTGGCGCGCTCGCTGATGGCCGCCGGCCTGCGCCCCGGCGACCGGCTGCACAACGCCTATGGCTATGGCCTGTTCACCGGCGGCCTGGGGCTGCACTACGGCGCCGAGGAACTGGGGGTGATGGTGACGCCCATGTCCGGCGGCCAGACGCAAAAGCAGATCATGCTGATCAAGGACTTCGAGGTCACGGGCCTGAGCTGCACCCCCTCCTACGCCCTCAACCTGGCGGAGGAGGCCGAGGCCCTGGGGGTGGACCTGCGCAAGCTGCCGCTCAAGGTCGGCATCCACGGCGCCGAGCCCTGGAGCGAGGAGATGCGCTACGAGCTGGAGTCGCGCCTGGGGATCGACGCCATCGACATCTATGGCCTGTCTGAGGTGATGGGTCCCGGGGTGGCGGTGGAGTGCCTCCAGGCCAAGGACGGGCTGCACGTCTGGGAGGACCACTTCCTGGTGGAGTGCGTCGATGTCGACACCGGTCTGCCGCTGCCCTATGGCGAGCAGGGGGAGATCGTCTTCACCTCCTTGACCAAGGAGGCCTTCCCGCTGATTCGCTACCGCACCCGCGATGTCGCATCCCTCAACCCCGCCCCCTGCAAGTGCGGGCGCACCCACGTGCGCATGAGCCGCATCACCGGGCGCACCGACGACATGCTGATCATCCGTGGGGTCAACGTCTACCCCTCCCAGGTGGAATCGGTGCTGATGAAGACCGAGATCCTCTCGCCCTTCTACCAAATCGAGGTCTTCCGTCAGGGCAGCCTGGACACCCTGGTGGTGAACGTCGAGGCCAGCCCGCCGCTGGCGGAGCAGGGCGAGGAGGCGATGCGCAAGGTGGCGGCCAAGGCGGTGCGGGACATCAAGGACTTCATCGGCGTCAGTTGCCAAGTGGTGGTGAAGAAGGTCGGGGAGATTCCGCGCTCCCAGGGCAAGGCGGTGCGGGTGGTGGATCATCGCAAGGAGAAGCGGTAGGGCGGCGCGCGTTGGCAAGCGGGCGGCAGGGGGTAGCCTTGCAGGGGGTCGCGTCATGAAATTCCTGCTCGATCCCCATGTCTTCCTGTGGTGACTGACCGATGTAGAGGGCCGAATGCTATGGAGATGGAAACTGTTGTGTGATCGGCTCCATCAGTGGAGGCAAGTTTGACCCTGGTTGACCGGATGGCTGAAGCCACTGGTCATCCCACTGGGCCGATCGGCGGTGAGTCAGCAAACCAGGCATGGCGAATCCTGGACACCCCTGCGGGGGTGGCGGCGGCAGCCGTGGAATGTCTTTTGACCGCAGCTCAAGCTGCCATCGCTGCCCGGGGCCGCTTTCGAGTGGTGCTGGCGGGGGGGCGGACACCGGAGCTGGCTTATCGCCTGCTGGCCGAGGAGAAGGCGGACTGGGCGCGCTGGGAGTTGTACCTTGGAGATGAACGCTGCCTGCCCAAGGACCACGCCGAGCGCAACAGCCGCCTGATTGAACGGGCCTGGCTGTCCCGAATACCCCCGGACCTAGCCCGGGTTCACTTCATTCCGGCGGAACGGGGACCGGCGGCGGGGGCCGCCGGCTATGCGCCGGGGATCGCGGCGGCGGTGCCATTCGATCTGGTACTCCTCGGGGTGGGGGAGGACGGGCATACCCTGGTGCTGGCTACCGGCGCGGACAAGCGGGTCGCCCTGGGGCGCTGGCGGGCGGGGGAGGATCTGCCGATCGCCCAGGTCTGTCGGGACTTGCCGGTCACCGTTCTGGTCGATCGGGCCGCTGATCCCCAGCAATAACCGGGACCCTCACGGGTGCTCTATTTGGACCCTGTCCACGAAAGAGGGCCACTCGTCAGCAAAGGTTCCAGGCCCGGCCAGACGTTCTCCAGGATGCGGGGCTGGGCCGCGGCATTGGGATGCAGGTCGTCGGCCTGCATCAGTTCACGGTCTTCGGGGACCCCGGCGAGAAAATCCGGGATCAGAGGCACCTGCTCGGCGGTGGCGACCTCCCGGAACACGGCTTGAAAGCCGTCGGTGTAAGCCGCACCGTAGTTGGGCGGCAGCCGCAGGCCCGCGATCAGTACCTGACTGCCAGCGGCGCGGGCCAGCCGAATCATGGCGGTAAGGTTCTCCCGCAGGACCCCGAAGCCAAAGCCGCGCAAGCCATCGTTGGCCCCCAGCTCCAGCAGGACCAGGCGGGGGCGATGTTCCGCCAGCAGCCGCGGCAGACGGGCGCGACCGCCGGCGGTGGTCTCGCCAGAGATGCTGGCGTTGACGATGCGATAAGGTAACGCCCTTTCGCGCAAACGTTCCTCCAGCAACTTTACCCAACCGTCGTTATGGTCAATCCCATAGGCGGCGCTTAGACTGTCGCCAAGGATCAGGATAACGGGCTCCGGGGCCGCAGTTGGCTGGGAGGCCGCATCCGGGGCCGGTTCGCTGGCGGCCACCGCCGGCACTATCGGCACTATCAAACCTAGCAGCAGGAGTAAGGGGATCATGGCGGTACCCATGGCTGAAGTCGTTTCTCAGGCGGTTGGACTAAGCAAGCATGTTACCGGCCCGGCGGGCGATTTGACCATCCTGCAAGGGCTCGACCTGGAGGTCCAGGCCGGGGAAGTGGTGGCGATTCTGGGCGCCTCCGGGTCCGGCAAGTCCACCCTTCTGGGGCTGCTGGCCGGGCTCGACAACCCCTCCGCCGGGCAGATCCGGCTGTGCGGCCAGGTCCTGGACGGCCTGGACGAGGATGGCCGCGCCGCCTTGCGTGCCGGGCGGGTCGGCTTCGTCTTTCAGAATTTCCAGCTCCTGCCCAATCTCACCGCCCGGGAGAACATCCTCCTGCCCCTGGAACTGACCGGTTCCGATGACGCATCCCGTCGCGCGGACGAGGCCCTGGAGCGGGTGGGCCTGACCGCCCGCGCCGGCCATTACCCCCGTCAGCTTTCCGGGGGTGAACAGCAGCGGGTGGCCATCGCCCGCGCCTATGCCCCGCGGCCCCAGGTCCTGTTCGCCGACGAGCCCACCGGCAACCTGGACCAGGCGACGGGGGAGCAGATCATCGATCTGCTCCTGGACCTGCGCCGCCAGACGGCCGCCGCC
>JAGVUH010000116.1 GCA_019136395.1 Gammaproteobacteria bacterium | reverse complement strand
CACCACGCCCTCGGCCTGGCGGTCCAGGGGGGCAAGACCCCCGATCTCCACGCCCAGACGGCGCGCGAGCGACGAGCGCACCGAGGCGACATTGAGATGCTCGCCCTCGATCTCGCTGGTCCTGACCACGTCATCCGTCAGCGCCGCCAGGCTGGCCTGATCGCGACAAACCATCCCGACATCGGCCAGCCGGCCCATCAGCAACCCCAGCGCCTGGCTGACCTCCGCCAAGGGGTCGGCCAGCGACAACAGGTCAAAGCGCCAGTTCGGCCAGTCCGCGCGTTGCCAGAGGTAGGTGCAATCGCCGCTGTTCATGCGGTGATTATGGGGTGGATTCACCGCGGGGGCTACTCCATGCTCCATCTGGTAACCCACGGGTTCAAGCCAGCCTTCAATAATCCGCCGAGGAACCGGTGCGGATTACTCTGCCTCATCGCCTTGACGATCTTGGGAATATAATCGCGGTCTGTTCCGCGCCTGGGCGAGTGGTGACACCCATGCGAGCGAGGTCGCTGTGGTGAGCAGCGCCGCCTGCCCCCTGCAAGGCGCGATGAGGCGCGCGGGGGCCGCGGGGGGTTGGGCTTTGCTGGGGCGTCAATAACGGCCTCGCCGTGGAAAAAAAGGCCGGGCGAATGTTGATCATTACTCCATGAACATCTGATGAGGGGGGCTCTATGTCACTAAAGATCACGCGCGCGGTCGCTGCGGCGTTAGCCGCCATGGGGGAGTGTGCCACTCCCCAGAAAATCAAAGAAGTTGCCGTGCCGATCTCGCTAGCTGCCAGGAGGGCGCACGCCACGACCCTGACAATGAGAGACGTTGTCGTGACGTTTTCGCTAACCCTTGGCGCCCTGGGTACTCTGGCAACCACGAGCGACGCCCACGCCTCCGGTTTTGCCCTCCCCGATGCCTCCGCCGCCGGCATCGCGACCACCAACGCCCTGGTAGCAAACCCGGAGGAACTGGGCGCCATCCCCTACAATCCGGCCGCGATGGGCTTCCATGATACTTCCAGCGTCGCCCTGGGCGGCTTCCTGATCGGGCCCAGTTTCGCGGTCACCACCGCCAGCGGCAAGCACGACAGTCAGGGCGCGGACTGGACCTTCCTCCCGTCCTTCCAGGCGGCGATCAAGCTCGCCGACCAATGGCGCCTGGGTCTGGGGCTCCATGTCCCCTACGGCCTGGAGACCCGCTGGCCCTATGGCACCTTCCCCCTGTTGAGCCAGCAGATCAATCTTGGCCCCGTCACCCTGCCGACGGCCAGTCATCCGACGGCCAGTAAACTCGAAATCCTCAATTTCGTGCCCACCCTGGCCTACCGTGTCACCCCTGACCTGAGCCTGTCCGCGGGGATGGATATCTACTGGGCCAAGACCGCCCAACTGGACTCCAACCTGGCGGAGTTAAGCGGCGATGGCACCGGCTTTGGCTTCAACCTGAGCGCCATGTATCGCCGCAACGCCTGGACCCTGGGGGCCAGCTTTCACTCCGCCGCGACCATCGACCTCGAAGGGGATTACACCGCCCTCAATCCCACCATGGTCGCGTTAAAGCTCCTACAACCCAGCCAGGCCGCCTCGCTCGATCTGGACCTGCCCTGGCGACTGCAACTGGGCCTGCGCTATGAAATCTCCCCCAGCCTGGCGGCCGAATTTGACTGGAGCTACACGGGCTGGAGTCGCTTCCAGCAACTGGAGATCTACGGCAAGCAGAACGGCGCCCTGATCTTTGCCGATACCAATGACTGGCATAACGCCAGTGCCTACCGGCTTGGCCTCACCTGGCAGGTTCAGCCCGCGACCCAATTGCGTTTTGGTTACTCCTATGACCAATCGGCGCAGGACGATGACTATTTCAGCGCCCGGGTGCCCGATACCGATCGTCACCTCTTTGGCATTGGCGTGGCCCAGGACCTGGGTGACGGCTTCGCGGTGGAGGCCTCCTACCTCTATGTCATGGGCGTCGATCGCGATTATGCCAGCACGGTACCCTACACCAAGACCAGCGGCGTCAACGGCACCGCGGCGCTCAATGGCGATTACGAGATGTCCGCGCACCTGATCGGGATCGAGGTTTCCAAGACCTTCTGAATCTCCCCCCTGAAGTCAGCATGGGTGGCGGTGATGGTGACCCCTGATGCGCTGGCGACCCAGGCCAGGCGTCAGGGGTTTTTCATCATTGGCCAGCGCGTGGGGGCAAAGGGTCATGCTTAAAGGCCCGCCTTTCCAGTCGAAGGATTGGTAACGCCTTATCCAAGAACCCACCACCAGGATCAGGTGAGCGGTGTTCCTGGCAATTCCAGAGGGCAGGCCTTACCAATGAACGATCAACCGGACGTGATCGGTAAGGGCAATAGTTGCCTGGTGAGGTTACGGCCTTGACTTTTGGCGGCATACAAGGCCATGTCGGCGCGGTGCATGGGTTCATTGATGGAGTGGTCAGCGGCGAAAAGCATGGTCAGACCAGTACTGATCGTGACTTTGATCCGTGCCTGTCGGTTAAGGGTTTCGCTTTCGGCGATGGTCCGACGTAGTCTCTCGGCAGCGCCCATGGCCATGACCTGGTCGGTGGCCGGCAGGATGATCCCGAATTCCTCGCCACCCAGACGGCCGATAAGGTCGATCTCTCGAAGTGATGTTTTTGCCAGGCGGGCAAAGTGTTGCAGGACGGCATCTCCGGCGTCATGCCCATAGGTGTCATTGACGGCCTTGAAGTGGTCGATGTCCACGACCAGGAGTGCGGTGTGTTTATTGAACCGTCGCACGTGCTTTAATTCCTGTTCAAGTGTTTCCATGAAATAGCGCCGGTTGAACAGACCGGTGAGGGGATCGGTCATGGCCTGCTTGAACAACTGTTCTTCGTTGGCCTGGCTGGCGATGGCACGACTGAGGATCTCCAACAGGGATAGGAGCAGTGGCGCTTCCGCCCGTCGCCAGGCCAGCCTCGATCGGGAGCCCAGGACCAACTGGAGACGGGCTCCGCCGGCGATGAGCAGATTGACGGCAAGCAGAGCACCGATCCCAGCGCCCTGGAGCGCGTCTTTGACACGGGCTTCCACCCCCGGGTGATGATGGATGACCGGTAAATCCAGAATGTCGTCCGGCCGTTCCTCCCCCAGCCAATGCGCCGAGACCCAGGGCCATGCGCCGGTATGTGGCGAGGGGGACCAGATGCGGCCGATGCCCACTGACTCGCCGGTTTTATAGAGGATCAAGGCGGCGTGATCCGCTTCCCCCAGGGCGGCTACCTGGCCCAGAACCCAGCGAATGTCCTCATCGGTGCGCTTGCTGTCGGTGGCCACCAGGCGCCGGGCGATCTCACCGAGGGTGTGCTCAAGTTGTAACCTCCCTTCCCAGCGATAGAACCGGTGCAGGAGGATTGACAGAATGATCAGCACCAGCAGAACCTTGAATGTAAGGGTCAAGGCGAATGCCCCCTGTAAGCGCCGTTCCAGAGATTGCTGGCTGTACTCCAGGGCATTGGTGAAGCGCCCCAAACCGTCCGCATAATTGGCTTTCTCTTGCTCATACACCTCTCCGAACAGCAAGTCCGCCGCCTCCTCCAGCCGACCTGAGGATGCCAGGACAAAGGCCTGGCGTTCGAAGTGGATCAGACGCTGGTTGGCGGTATTGATCTCATCAAGGTAGACCTGGCCAGGGGGATGCAACTCAATGGCCTGTTGCAGGGCTTGGTCGAGCCGGGGAATCGCTGATTCGTAGCGCCTTTCCCAAGTCGCATCGCCCGTTAGCGCCCCCAGGCGGACGGACGTGGTCAAGACATCGTCGTAATAGCGGATTTCGGCCGCGCGGGCCAGCAGGTCGCTGATGATTTGATTACTGGCGTGGTAGTCCCTTAGTGCCTGATAGGCCAGACCCAGAGAGACGGCAGATAGCAATGCCACCAAGGCCAGGCTGATCAGATTGCCCCTATCGGCGAACACCCGCTGCCAAATGATCCACATGATATCCAGACCCATTGCCAATCGATATCCAAGTGCTCAGGTCATGAGGCCGTCAAAGTTTCCGCCATGGCACTGGCGGAAGATGGGACCAAGTTATGGTGCCTGGGGCGGTAGGATGCGTTGGAGATGCCTTCTTCGCATCGCGTCAGATCTTGTATGTAAGTATGAATGCCACCCAGTCCATGTCCATTAGCTGAGGCGCGTATTTTTCGGCTTGGACAGATTGAGATGACAGGAAGATCATAAGAACCATCGCACGAAGTGCATCGGCAGGTCAGCGTGGGGGTACCGAGACGGGAAGCCTGGCTAGGGCCGTTTGGCCTCACCCCACCACGATCCCTCGGCGCACCGCGATCAGGGTCAGGTGGGCGGTGTTGCTGGTTTCAAGCTTGGCGAACAGGTGTTCGCGATGCTTGCGCACCGTCGCCGGGCTGATGGCGAGCAGGTTGGCGGAGGCCTCCACGTCATAGCCTTCCGCCAGCAGTTTGAGCACTTCCCGTTCGCGCTCGGTCAGGGCCACCTCCGTCTGGGCCGGTGGCGGGGCTGGTATGACCGGCAGGGCCCCGATCCGGTGACCGTGGTGGGCCAGGGCCCGCCGCAGGGCGGCCACCACCGCCTCCCCCGGTTGGTTCTTATCGAGGTACTCGTCGGCCCCGGCCGCGATCACCTCCGCGGCGGGAAACCAGTGGGTGGCGCCGGTGATGGCGACGATGGCCAGGCGCGGATAACGATGACGCAGGCGGCGGATGCTGCTCAGGCCATCCAGGCGTGGCATGGAGAGGTCGACAATGGTGGCATCGGGGGCGCAGGCCAGCGCAAGTTCGTAGAGTTCCAGGCCATCCCGGGCCAGCTTGATGGCGCCGATCCAGGGTACGTACTCGAACAGGCTGCGCAGGCTGTCCAGGACCAGGGGATGATCGTCCGCCAGGAGCAGGGTGAGGGACTGAACGGGCGCGGCGGCGGTGCTGGGCATGGGGGCTTACCTCGCTCCGGTTGGTCGCTGATGGGCGGCGTGAAGTCAGTGAGATGCTTTGGGGTTTAGGGTTGGTGGCAGCGCCTGGCTGTAACTTAGACGGGCCCGTACTCCGAATGGCGGGCAATTGTGCAGTTCAAGTTGCCAGCCCTGGCGCGCGGCGAACTGGCGGGCGATGCTCAGGCCGAGGCCGCGCCGGCTGCCGGGGTCCGTCTGGCGACGCATCTGGGTGGCGTCCAACGCGGCGGCAAAGTGGGCGGGCATGCCGCCGCCATTGTCGATGACCTCGATGCGCTGGCCATCGCGGCGGAAGGCGAGGATGATGCGGGGCCGCGGGCCCGCCCGGGCGTGATAGCGCAGGGCGTTGCTCAGCAGATTGCGCAGCACCACCGCCATCAGGGCCCGGTCGTGCATCAGGTGCTGGTCCTCGCCGTAGAGCCGCAGCCGGATGCCTTCCCGCGTCGCCAGGGGGGCGAATTGATTTCGCAGGTCCTTGGCCAGGGGGGCGATGCTCTGGGGCAGGCAACGCGCCAGCATGGCGTCGTAATCCAGTTGGGCCAGTTCCAGGGCCTTGGTCAGCATCTCGCTGAGTTGTTGATTGATCTGGTCGATCTGGCCGCTGAGGTGGACCAGTTGGCTGGCGATGCGCGGCTCCAGGGCCTCGGCCTGGTAGCGCAGGGCGGTCTGGTAATAGCCCAGGGCGCTCAGGGGTTGGCGCAGGTCGTGGCCGATCAGTTCCAGCAGGCGCGCGCGAAAGCCCTGGGCCTCCTCCGCCCGGTGCTGGCGCAGCCGGGCCTCCTCGGCGGCCAGCCAGACCTGACGGTACTGCCGGGCCTGGCTGACGGCGGTGTAGTGGGAGAAACTGATCAGCCCGAAGATCAGAAAGGGCGTGTAGAGGAACAGGGTGTCGCTGGTGTCGAACCAGAGTTGCAACAGGACGAATTGCAGGCCGAACAGCAGGGCGTTCACCAGCAGGGTGAGGCGCCAGGGGGAGAGGAAGGTGTAGTAGGCGGTGATGGTGAAGATGTAGATCGCCAGCAGGAAACCGGGGGTCGCCATCCCATGCAGCGCGGGATGGTGGTAGCTGGCCATGACGCTGTTGCTGGACAGCATGCAGAACAAGAAAAAGTACTGGGAAGCCCGGCTGATGGGCAGGTGATCGAAGATGAAGGTAATGATGATGAGGAGGGAGAGGATGAAGGTGCCGCGGCTGGCCAGGCGCCAGAAGAGGATCTCGGGATAGTCGGCCAGCAGGTGGATATCCAGGCCGATGAGCAGACATTCCAGGCAGCAGATGATGGCCACCACGTAGCGGTCGCGGCGGACGAAGTGGCCCTCGCAGGCATCCAGGAAGCGGCGCTCTAGGGCGGGGTCGCGAAAACTCCCGGTCAGCCAGTGGTAGTCCGGCGCGGTGGGTAGGCTGGCGCCAGCGGGTGGTGCCTTGGGCCAGGCGGCGCCGGGCGTGGCCTTGGTCATCTCCCGACCTCGCCGCGGGGCCTCTGGAGCGCAGGCATGGGCATGGGCATGTGCATGGCTATGTCTATTGTTTTTGTTTCGAATCGTTAAGCTCGTCCCTGGGGTGTCCGCCCGCCTTATGGGGCCGGGCTGAGGAAGTGTAATCCTTAACCCGCACCAAAGACCATACGCCATGGAGCGTATCTGCCCCTGTCCCTTTGTCATTCGCGGGGGCGCGCCACCCTTGGCCGGGAGGGCCCCTTCGCCGGGCCCTGACCGGCGAACATGCCCAACCTCCCTTTCCGTCACGCCCCCCGTCGCGCGCCCGCGCTTGCTGGCGCAGGCCTTGGGTCGTTACCCCCGCGCCGCCTGCTTTCGATTGGCGGCCGGCGCCCGGGCTTTTGCTAGAATGCCAGCCTTTCCCGCCCTATCCGTGGATTGCCATGACCGTCCGTACCCGCTTCGCTCCGTCCCCCACTGGTTATCTGCACGTCGGTGGCGCCCGTACCGCCCTCTTCTCCTACCTCTTCGCCCGCCGCCACGGGGGGCGCTTCGTGCTGCGCATCGAGGACACGGACCTGGAGCGGTCGACGGCGGAGTCGGTCAACGCCATCCTGGAGGGCATGGCCTGGCTGGGGCTGGACTACGACGAGGGGCCCTTCTACCAGACCCAGCGCTTCGACCGGTACAACGCGGTCATCGACGAACTGCTGGCCAAGGGCCTGGCCTATCGCTGCGATTGCCCCAAGGAGCGCCTGGACGCCCTGCGCGAGGAGCAGATGGCGGCCAAGCTCAAGCCGCGCTACGACGGTCGCTGCCGGAGCCGCAAGGTCGATCCGACCCAGCCCCACGTCATCCGCTTCCGCAACCCGGACGCCGGCCTGGTGGTGGTCGACGACCTGATCCGCGGGCGCATGACCTTCGACAACGCGGAACTGGATGATCTCATCATCCGCCGCTCCGACGGCGCCCCGACCTACAATCTGTCGGTGGTGGTGGACGACGCCGACATGGGCATCACCCACGTCATCCGCGGCGACGACCACATCAACAACACCCCGCGCCAGATCAACATCCTCCGCGCCCTGGGCAAGGAGGTGCCGCGCTACGCCCATGTGCCCATGATCCTGGGGGAGGACGGGGCGCGCCTGTCCAAGCGCCACGGGGCGGTGAGCGTGGTGGCCTATCGCGATCAGGGCTACCTGCCCGAGGCCCTGCTCAATTACCTGGTGCGCCTGGGCTGGTCCCACGGCGACCAGGAGATCTTCTCCCTCGACGAGATGGTCGCCCTGTTCGACATCGGCCAGGTCAACAAGGCGGCGGCGGCCTTCGACACCGACAAGCTCGACTGGCTCAATCAGCACTACATTCAGCACGCCGATCCCAAGCGCATCGCCCACCTGCTGCGCCCCCACCTCGGCGACCTGGGGATCGATCCCGCCGAGGGCGCCGACCTGGTGGCGGTGGTCAAGGCCCAGGCCGCCCGGGCCAAGACCCTGGCGGAACTGGCGCGCATCAGCGCCTTTGTCTATCGCGACTTCGACGACTACGACGAGGCCGCGGCCAAGAAGCACCTGCGCCCGGCGGCGGAGGAACCCCTGGCCAGCCTGCGGGCGGAACTGGACATGCTGGCCCTGGATGACTGGGACCCGGGCACCCTGGAGCACGTGGTCCACCGGGTGGCGGAGGAACTGGACCTGAACCTGGGCAAGGTCGCCCAACCCCTGCGCGTCGCCGTGGTCGGCCGCGCCGCCTCGCCAGGGATCGACATCACCCTGACCCTGGTCGGCAAGGAGGCGACCCTGCGCCGCCTCGACCGGGCCCTAGCCTACATCCGCCAGCAGGGGTAGGCGACCCGGGGGGCGTTAGGGTCGCCAGAAGGCGGGGGTCAGCAGCACCAGCAGGGTGAAGACCTCCAGACGCCCCAGGAGCATGGCGAAGCAGAGGATCCACTTGGCCGTCGGGCTGATGGTGGCGAAGCTGGCCCCCACCTCGCCCAGTCCCGGTCCCAGGTTGTTGATGGCGGCGGCGACGGCGGTGAAGGCCGTGGTGAGGTCCAGCCCGGTGGCGGCCAGGGCCAGGTACATGAGGGTAAAGCAGGCGACATAGAGGGAGAAGAAGCCCCAGACGGCGTCCACCACCCGGTGGTTGACCGTGCGTCCGCCGACCCGCACCGGGATCTGGGCGTTGGGGTGGATCAGCCGATCGATCTCCCGCAGGCCCTGCTTGATGAGTAGCAGGAAGCGGATCACCTTGATGCCACCGCCGGTGCTGCCGGCGCAGCCGCCGACGAAGCTGCTGAAGATCAGCAGGATGCCGAGGAAGATCGGCCATTCGTAAAAGGCCGAGGTGCTGAAACCGGTGGTGGTGGCGATGGAGACCGTGTGGAACAGCCCCTGGAGGAAGGCCTCCCCCCAAGTGGCATGGGTGCCGGTGAAGTAAAGGCCCAGGCAGACGATGGCGGTGGTGAGGGCCATCAGGGCCAGGTAAAAGCGGAATTCGCTGTCATGCCAATAGCCCACCAGGCTGCGTCGATTCCAGGCCAGGAAGTGCAGGGCGAAATTGACCCCCGAGGCGAGCATGAAGACCACGGCGATCAGCTCGATCGGATCGCTGTCGAAAAAGCCGATGCTGGCGTCGTGGGTCGAGAAGCCGCCGATGGCCACGGTGGCGAAGGAGTGCCCGATGGCGTCGAAGGGGGTCATGCCCGCCAGCCAGTAGGCCAGGGCGCAGGCGATGGTCAGCCCGAGGTAGATATACCACAGGGCCTTGGCGGTCTCGGTGATGCGCGGGGTGAGCTTGTTGTCCTTGACGGGCCCGGGAGTCTCGGCCCGGTAGAGCTGCATGCCGCCGATGCCGAGCATGGGCAGGATGGCCACCGCCAGGACGATGATGCCCATGCCCCCCAGCCATTGCAGTTGTTGGCGGTAGTAGAGG
>JAGVUH010000575.1 GCA_019136395.1 Gammaproteobacteria bacterium | reverse complement strand
CCGCGGAGCTGTATCTGCTGCTCCAGGGCGT
Source organism: Gammaproteobacteria bacterium (assembly GCA_019136395.1). The sequence continues at coordinate 2,819 of JAGVUH010000575.1, read as the reverse complement.
CAACGCGAACTCCCCCGGCATGCTGCCCGCGGACTTCGACCGCCCCGCCAAGGTCGCGGACATGCTGGCGGCGGGGGCCTGCCGGGCCCTCGTCGCCGTCGATGCCGCCGGGCGGATTGGCGGCGGCCTGCTCTGGCAGGGGCGCGGCGAGCGCCTGGTGGAATGTTTCGGCCCCTACCTGTTCGGCCAGCCGGCGACGACGGCCCAGCTCCTCCTCGATCATCTGCTGGCCGCCCTGGCGCGCCAACCCGGTCATGGCCTGCTCAACCGCTATCCCGCCAGCTTGCTGCCCCCCGGTTATTTCGAGGTCCTTGGCGCCCGCAAGCACTATTACGGGGGTGACCGGATCGCGGATATCCCGGTCTACTATCGCCATTTGCTGGAGGACCTGGGCGCCCTGACCTGGACGCACCCCGCCCTGCGGCCCTACCTGGAGGCTGAATACCGGCGGCTGGCCTTCGCCCGCGACCTGGTCGCGGTGGGCGAGGGGGTGCTGAGCCAGTCCCCCTATTCGGTGCTGACCGTCGCCTTCAACCGCCTGGCGGATGAGGTCACCCTGACGCCCGTCTGGTGGGGGCGGGATGCCCCGGAGAACCTGGTCAGGCACCTGGAGATGCTGCGTGGCGAGGGCCTGAACAATCTCTTTTTCCAGATGGACCTTGGCCACGCCTGGCAGACCCTCTTCACCCCGGCCGTGCTGGCCGCTGGCTTTCGCCCCACCGTCCTGCTGCCCCATGCCGGCAAAGGGGATCTGCTGCTGTTCCAGCATGAGCCTGGGGCGGCCCCCGGGGAGCACCCGGCCGGTGCCTCTTCTGGTTCTGGCGTCTTACCAATCGGCGAGCAGCCGGGCCAAGGGGTGGCGCGGGGAGAGGGTCGTGAGGATGGGTCAGCAGTCGCTGGCCAGCCGCCCAGCGGCCAGTCCGCGGGTGGGGAGGTTCGGGCAGGGTGAATGGCCTGAACCTGGCTGCCCTCCAGCCAGCCTATGTCCGCGGCTTCGAGCCCTACATCCCCAGCAAGCCCGACGCGGAACTGATGCGGCTCTATGGCTGCGCGCGGCTCCACCGGCTCAACAACAACGAGAACGCCCTGGGGGCGCCACCCGCCGCCCAGGCCGCCCTGCGCGCCTTCGACCCCCGCCGCGCCGCCATCTACCCCAGCGGCGATGCCTTTTACCTGCGCCAGCGGCTGGGCGCCCGCTTTGGCATGGACCCCGACCAGTTCCTGGTCGGCAACGGCGCCAACGAGGTCATCGCCTTCGTCATCAAGGCCTTCTGCGAGCAAGGCGACAATATCGTCACCGCCGACCGTACCTTCGCCGTCTACGAATGGGTAGCGACCTTCTCCGGCATCGAGCCGCGCCTCATCCCCCTGCGGGATTTCGCCTTCGACGACGAGGGCATGCTGGCGGCCATGGATGGGCGGACCAAGGTGCTATTCGTCTGCAACCCCAACAATCCCACCGGCCAGTACTGGGACCAGGAGCGGCTGGGACGTTTTCTGCGCCGGGTGGCGGGCCGCTGCGTCGTGGTCATCGACGAGGCTTACCGCGAGTTCGTCGAGGCCGAGGACTTTCCCGACGGCATGGCGCTCATCGACGAGCATCCCAACCTGGTCGTCTTTCGCACCTTCTCCAAGGCCTATGGCCCAACTGGCGGCGGAGGCGGCCCTTGACGATGACGATCACCTGGCGCGAACCCGGGCCCTGGTCCGGGAGAGCAAGGCCCTGCTGCGGGAGGAGTTGCGCCGCCTGGGCCTGCCCCATGTCACCGGCGAGGGCAACTTCGTCATGATCCAACTGCCCTTCAGCGACACCCTGGCCTATCGCCGGCTGATGGGGCTGGGTTTCATGATCCGGTCCATGACCAGCTTTCGCTTTCCCAACTGGATCCGGGTCAGCCTGGACCGGGTGGCGGTCATGGACGGCCTGCTGGCCGCCTTGCGGACGCTGGTTCGCTAGGTGGTGATGGGCAAGGGTCCCCGTGCCATGCCTGACGAGACCAGTGCCCGCCCCCTCCTCAGCCTGGAATTCAGCTTGCTGGCGGGGATCTCCTTCTTCGCCTTCTGCAACCTGGCGGTCTTTTATGGTTTCCATGCCTATCTGGGCCAGATCGGCATCGCCCCGGAGTGGCGGGGCTTTCTGCTGGGCCTGGAACCCTTCACCGCCTTCGTCTTGCGGCTGGTCCTGATCCCCCTCATCGGCGTCGGCAACGCCACCCGGGTGCTGTTGGCCGGCCTGCTGCTGCTGGTCCTGGTGCTGGTCTCTTACCGCTGGGCCCTGACCGTCCCCAGCCTCGCCCTGCTGCGCATCCTGCATGGGGCCGCCTTCGTGGTGCTGGTCTCGGCGTGCGTCAACCTGGTGGTGCGTTTCATCCCCGAGGAGCGGAGCGCCCAGGGCTTCAGCCTCTTCAGCCTGACGACCCTCCTGCCCTACGCCATCATGCCGCCGCTGGCGGAACGGCTGCTGCCCTGGGTCGGCGGCGCGGCCAACCTCTATGCCGGGGTGGCGCTGCTGGCGATCCCGGCCCTCCTGCTGCTGGTCTGGGGGGGTCCCCGGCTGGAGGCGGCCCTGGCGGGTCTGGACCAGGGCCTGACCCGGCGTCCCAGCCGCGCCGAGCTGGTGGCGGACCTGCGGGTACCCGCGGTGCGGGCCCTGCTGGCCTTCAACCTCTGCTTTTATCTCAGCTACAGCGCGGTCTATTATTTTCTGAAGGACTTTGGCGGTCACCTGGAGGGTCATGCCGTCGGAGATTTCTTCCTGTTCTCCACCGCGATGATCCTCGCCCTGCGCCTGACCAGCGGTCTGGTCCTTGACCGCTTCC
>JAGVUH010000339.1 GCA_019136395.1 Gammaproteobacteria bacterium | reverse complement strand
GGCCCAGGCGATCTCGCGCGCCTCCTCGGGGCGCAGCAGGTAGAGGCTGACCAGGGCGTCGCCCAGGGTTCGGGCGCGCAGACCGATGGCCAGGACCCCATGGGGCCGGTCTTCACGGCTGCCGAGGGCCTGGCTCAGGTCCTCCGGCAACTGGTCGAGGGCGGCGACCGGCTCACTCTGCTGCCGCAGCCACCAGTGGTGCAGGGTCTCCAGGGCCCCGGGCTCCTGGGGTGCGCCGAACTGGGTCAGGTGCTGGTCGATGAAGAGGGCCCCGCTTGGCGCGCCAAACAACGGGGCCAGGGTGGGGAAGGCGCGGCCGAGCGCCTCTGCCAGGCTGGCGCCCTGGCTGACGTTGGCCTTGATCGGCCCCAGGCAGCCGGTGAGGGCCGCGTGGATGCCCCGTTGGGCGGTCTTGCGGAAGCCATGCAAGGCGGTCATGAATGCGCCGGCCAGTTGTTGGCAACGCAGCCGGACCGGGAGGGGGATGGTCCGCGGCTCGGGGTGATGGCAGGCGACCAGTCCCCAGAGCTTGCCCTCCAGCATCAGGGACACAGAGAAGGAGGAGCGTACCCGCATGTTGCGCAGGTATTGGGCATGCACCGGCGAGACCGAGCGGCGATGGCCGGGATGTCGGAGGCGGGGAAGCGCAGTCCCAGATAGGTGCCGGTCGCGGAGCGGACGGCCTCCGCCAGGACCTCGCCGGACCAGTCGGGGTGAAACTGGTAGAGCATCACCCGGTCGTAGCCCGTCAGGTCGCTCACCGCCGCCACCAGGCGCTGCTCCAGCCCTTGAAGCTGGATGGCGTTGGCGGACGGCTCCTGTGACCGGCGCGGGTGGGCGCTCGGGTCTTTCGCTCCAAGGTCGTCCGCGCCCTTTTCTTCCGCCCCTGGGGCGTTTGCGCCCTGGACGTTCGCGCCCGGCTGGTGGGAACCCGGGTTGTCTGCACCCAACTCATTTGCACCCGGCTTCGGTTCCTCCGCGCCTGGGAGGCTGGGCTCGAATTCCAGCAACCAGCCCGCGCCATTGGGCGAGATCAGGACATCGAGCAAGCCACCGCCCAGGTCCAGGGCGCCGCTCAGGGGCAGGGGCTTGCCGACGATGGTTGGCAGGTCCACCAGCTCGGGCAGATTCAGCTCCAGCCAGTCCCGGCCGTCCCGACCCAGCAGGGCCTCCGGGGGCTCGCCGAGCCAGGCCTCGGCATTGGCGCTGACGTAGCGGAAGGTCCCGGAGGCCTTGTCGATAAAGAGCAGCGCGCCGTGGGGCTGGATGAGCCCGGAATTGGCCAGGCGCTCCCGCTCACATTCCAGTACCTGAGAAGGATCGAAATCGCTCATGGGTCAAGTCTCCGCCCGCGCTACCGGCGTGGGATGGACGTGTGGGTATCCCGGCGACCCGACCTGGCGGGTCGTCGGGTGGGTGCGACGGGTTCTTCGTCGCGGCTGTCGGCCTGGCTGGGGCTTGCTGGTATGGAATCGTTCACAACCCCCATGCGGCGTGAGCTGGTGTCGTCAGTACAAGCCGCTGATTCTCTTCCACCCTCCCCCTTGGTGGGGGAGGGTAGGGGAGAGGGGGTTCTGAACGGCCACGCTAGCCTCAGACATTGCGGCAAATGGCATAGATGGCCGTGGTGTAGTTGTGGTACTCGTTCTTGCCGCCCAGGCGGGCGAATTCACCGAAGCCATACATGCCGAGCCAGGGCGGGATCTCGCCATTCCGGGCCAGGGGGTACTGCATGCGACCCACCAGTTCCTCCTTCATCACCCGGTTGAAGAGGAAGCGACCCCGAGCCAGGCAGTCGGCGTGGAAGACGGCCACCACCTCCCGCCCGCCGATCCGTGCCACCATCTGGCCCATCATGCGGTCCATGTCACTAAAGATGCGCTCTTCGTCACGCACCGTCAGCCAGAGGCGGGTGCCTTCGGGACAGGTGGTGGCGTAGTGCATGGCCCCGTCCGGATCGCGCTTGGTGACCACGCGCAGGATGTGCTCATTGCCGTATTCTTCCGCCAGCTTGGGCCGCAGGTGCTCCGCCAGGGCGCCGATGGGGATGGTGTCGCCGCAGGTGGCGGTCTCCGGCAGGGCCAGGCGACGGGTGTACTCGCTCCAGGCCGGGCGGCCGTCGAGCTGGAGGATGCGGTTCTCCTCCGACTTGGTCACCACCATGGGCTCGCCGATGGCGACGAAGCCGTGGGTGGCCTGGGTGACGACGTCCAGGGTCGGATCGGCGAAGCCCACGGCATAGGCGGCGTGCTCATAGACCCGGTCATCGACCATCTGGAAGCTGGCGATACCCTTCATGTTGTCGGCGGAGGTGGCGCCGAAGATGGTCACCTCGGGCCCGAACACCGACTCGATGCCGGCGATGCAGCGGTCGTCGGCGATGTCGATCCCGGAGGCGAGGAAATACACCATATTGACGCCGGGGTTGGCGGCCTTGAGCTGGGCGGCCAGTTCGACGGACTTCTGGTAGGAATTGTGGCCGTAGATGCCATCGACGCTGGCGACGGCGATCTCCGCCGCGCCGCGCACCGCCATGATGGCCAGGTCCTTCATGGACTCGCTCACCCCCTCCTTGCCGACGACGCCACAGCAGGAGGAGCCAACGATGCGGGCGCTGGGGGCCAGGGCACTCGCCTCGGCGATCAGTGCCCCGTAGTCGTGCCCCATGGAGGCGTGGATGACCACCAGGTCGCAGTCGGTGGTGCCCTCGCCCAGGGCGGCCTCCAGGCATTCGGCCATGGCGCGGCGGGAGTTCACCATGCGGGTGCTGGCGGAGAAGAATTCAAGCATCGGTCTGGTCCTCGTCTACTGGTGGCGTCGCTCTCCGCGCGGGAACTGCCTGGTCGCCAGCGCCCGTGGGGGCGATCATTAGGGAAAAAATGAAAATACCAAGGTTTCGAGTGAATACATAGCCAATTTCAATTTTCAGCCGGGTGGGCGGGGCTGGGGGATATCCCGTCCGGCACCAGGAAGCGCCGCAGGACCCCGAGAAGCTGAGTGAGGTCGATGGGCTTACTCAGGTGGGCGTTCATGCCCGCCGCCAGGGCCCGGTCGACATCCTCCGGGAAGGCGTTGGCGGTAAGGGCAACGATGGGCACCGCCGGGTCCAGGGCGCGAATGGCCCGGCTGGCGGCGTAGCCATCCATCACCGGCATCTGCACGTCCATCAGGATCAGGTCGCAGGGGGATTGCCGGAACCGGTCCACTCCCTCCTGGCCATCATTGGCGGTGAGGATGACCAGGCCGGTACCCTCCAGCAGGCCCATCACGATCTCGCGGTTGATGGGATGGTCCTCGACCAGCAGGACCCGCCGTCCGGCCAGCCCGGCCAGCCCGGTCAGAGTGGCTGGAGGTGAAATCTCGTTGGCTAGCGTCGTGAGAGGGGCGGGTGGGAACTCGGTGGTTGGCATCGTCACCGCTCTCGCCCCCTGCAAGGCATCACCTTCCTCACCAGGCCAGTCCTTAGTCGAGCCAGCCTCGATCGCGGCCAGGTCAGCCCGCGGGCAGGCGGGGGCGGGAATCTCGAAACTAAAGCAGCTCCCCCGACCGGGTTCACTGTCGACCTCAATCCGACCGCCCATCAACTCCACCAGTTGCCGGCTGATGGCCAGGCCCAGGCCAGTGCCACCGAAGCGCCGGGTGGTGCTGGTGTCTGCCTGGGTGAAGGCCTGGAACAGACCGCTTTGCTCCTCGGGCGTCAGGCCGGGGCCAGTGTCGTGAACCTCGAACCGCAGCCAGTCCGGGCCCGGCCGCCGCGCCACCAGGCGGACGGAACCGGCCGCGGTGAATTTGACGGCGTTGCTGAGGAGATTGGTGAGGACCTGACTGATGCGCAGGCCGTCGCCCAGAAAACAGGCCTCCAGGTCGGGGGCCAGGTCCAGCTCCAGGGCGAGGCCCTTGTCATCCGCCGTGATCGCGACCAGGTGCAAAACCTTGTCGATCAGGGGGCCAAGTTCGCACGGAGTTCGCTCGATGGCCAGTTTCCCCGCCTCGATCTTGGAAAGGTCGAGGATTTCGTTGAGGATGCCGAGCAGGGAGCGGGCCGAGGTCTCGATCTTGCGCACCTGGTCCCGCTGCCGGGGGTCGAGCGGGCCGCGCAGGGCTAGTTGCGCCATGCCGATGATACCGCTCATGGGGGTGCGGATCTCATGGCTCATGTTGGCCAGGAAGGCGCTTTTGGCCTGATTGGCGACCTCGGCCTGGGTGCGGGCCCGGTTCAGTTCCGCCGTGCGCGCCTCCACCTTCCGTTCCAGGTTGGCATTGAGATCCCGCAGGACGGCCTCGGCCTCCTTGAGGGCGGCATTCTGGCGCTGGATGAAATGGGCATGGCCGGTCATGCCGAGCATCAGAATCTGCAGCAGGGCGACGAAGAACAGACCCAGCACGCCGACGCCCCAGGCGATCCAGGATTGGTGCCCCTTTAGATAGCTTGGGGTGGCGAAGACCGACAGAATCCAGGCGTGATTGCCGACCCGCAGCTCCCACTGCCAGCTTGCGTCCTCGGTCAGGGTGGCCGGGGTACAGTCCCGGTCACCGGCGCAGTCCAGTCTGGCCCCAGCGGCGTCGGTCAGTTGCAGGCCCAGGCCGGCGGGCAAGGTGTCCCGGGTGGCGATGGCGATCATCCGGGGGATCTTCACCACGGCCGCCACGAAACCCTGGGGTGTGGAAGTGCCACGCGCGTTTAGATCGGCACCCCCGGCGCCCCCATCATAGATAACGCCGCTCCCCTCTCCATCACTCCCATCATCGCTTTCACCCTTATTCCCTCCATCGCCCCCATCCGGCCAATCACCCCCATCACCCCAATCCGCCCGAGCACCCCAATCCCCCCGCTTTCCCCAAGCCACCGGCATGACCTCGATCATCGCCGGGCCTTGGTCGGGGGCCTGCACCAGGCGGACCGGCGCGGCGACCGCCAGGTCGCGATGGGCCAGGGCCCAGTCGAAGGCCGCGCGGCGCACCGGCTCGGTGAGGTTGTCGAACCCCAGGACCTCCCGGTTGGGCTCCGCGGGGGCAAGGGTACGGACGGGGATATAGCGGGGTCGCGGGCCCGCCGGCACCAGGGTCCCCTGGCCGTCGAGTTCACTGATCCGGAAGGCATCCGTCGCGGATTGTCGCGCCATGGCCGCCTCGTAAGCCGCCCGTTCCTCGGCGGTCACCAGGTCGCAGAAGCCGATGGCGAAGAGATCCGGGTTGTCGCGCAGGGTCTGGCGGGTGAAATAATCGAACTGGCGGGGGGTGAAATGGGGCGTGACCGCGATGAACTGCCGCAGGGAGGACAGCAGCTCCCGATGGGTCGTCAGCCGGCCGCGGATGTCCTTGGCGATGGACTCCCCGGCATGGTGGATCCGCTGAAGCATCTCCTGGCGCTCCCATTGGCTGGCGCTATAGAAGGCCAGTATCGCCAGGCCCAGGGTGGCGACCAGGGGGAGCAGGGTCCGACGCCGACGCTCGCGCCACAGGGGGGAGGAGAGGTTGAGCAGCCCCAGGGTCAGGGGAGCGAAGACCAGGATGCCGATGGTGTCGCCGACGTACCAGGTCCAGCCGGTATAAGCCACCGCCGTGCCAGCGATCTGGCCGCTGGCCCAGAGGGCGCTGGTACCGAAGCTGGCGGAGACCACCGCGGGCAGCACGCCCCCCAGGAGCAGAAAGCGGACGACCTGGGTCTCGCGCTCCAGCTCCCGCCAGGTCGCGCCCGTCAGGCGGCGCACCAGCCAGCCTCCCAGCCAGGCCTGGAGGCTGGCGCCGGTGGCGATCGCCGCCGTCACCGCCAGCAGGGTCCAGTCCAGCCCCTCCCCCAGCCAGTGGTCGCCGAGCCAGTTGAGGGACAGGTTCAGGGCCACCGCCCCCAGCCAGACCCCGGGGAGTGCGCGGTTACCGAACCAGAGCAGGGCGGCCAGGGCCAGGCCAGCGGGCGGAAAGACCGGACTGGGCGAGCCCAGCAGCAGTCCCGCCACCCCCAGAATCAGGTAATAGAGAGCGATGCCCAGGGTGATGGCCAGCAGGGGGGGCTGCCGGCCGTCGTCCAGTGGGGTGGCGTTATCATCCATGAGCGCGGGAGCTTAACGACCGCAAGGTGCCGTTACATTCCCCCTCATCGTTCCCCTCTTGGGAGACGCCGCGAGGCGTTGCGGGGTCGATCAAGGGGCCACGCCTTTAAGGGGCCACGCATTCAAACAGATAATTGGCGGAAATATTGGTTTTACTATCTTCCCGCATCAAGGATGCCTTCTTGCCATGGGCGGCGCATTCCCTGTCGGCGATGACCTGGGCCTCGTCGGCGCGACGCAGGTCGGCGCTGATCACCACGGTGCGGCTGTCCGACAGAAGCACCTCCGAGGCGCAGCCAGCCGACAGGAGGGGTAAGAGCGCGATCAGGAATCTCATGGGTGGCTGCCTTGGATGCTGGAGAGCAAGTGGATGAATGTCGGGATAACAGCGTTGGGTGTCCCCACCCCTGGTGGCCGGGACCGGCCTTGAAGCTGTCCGTTCCCCGGAGGGGGTGAATTATGATAACGCTTACTACCGGAAACGGGGTGCCTGGTCGCCAGTGCAGGCCACGTCATCGCGATCGGTGGTGCCGCAGACCGGCCAGGCGTTGGTGGAGCAGCGCCGGGGGGATGGTGATTTTCAAGGCGTCAATGCAGCGGGCGAGGCGTCGTGGATCGTCTGTCAGCCGCGTCAAGGCCGCATTCAGCGCCCGCGGCACGGCATCCCCATAGGCGTCTTCCGCTTTTTGCAGGGCAACCTTCCAGGTCTTTCGCGCGGGCTGCAGCATGGCAAGGTCGATGATGTCGCGACTCATTACCCCGTCATCCGCCCAGCGGTCAACATTGGCGAGTAACTTGCTCGCGACAAGATCGACCTCCGTGAGCGTGGCGACACCGCCTATTTGGTCTCGGGCTTCGGGTGTATCAAATGAGATACGCGCCTCGAGGACGATCTCGAATTTGATCGGACACAACTTCAAGGGCAAACGGGTGCGAATTCCATACTGGTCGGCGCGTATATCTGGCAGCGCCAACAAGGGCCCTCGTCCAAGTCCAAAAAAGCGCGCCAATGTCTCGCTGTTTTGCAACGATTTGCGCAATTCGCGGTAGCAGACCAGGTCGGACACCAAGAAATCCATATCGATCGACGGATTCCCGGTACTCCCCCCGCTGCATCACGATGGCGGTTCCGCCACCAAAATAACACCGCTGTTCACGCAACAACCCGGCGTCCAGCGCGAGCAAGACTTCATGAATTCGTTGGTGATGCGGTCGCTCGAACATGTCTTAACCAAAAACCAGGCGCAGGTTTGAAATCAAGACCTGCTCCGTTGGGGTGAGAGCCGCTTCATCGAGGTGGCGCGCATTTCGCTCATAGACGTCGAACGCTTCCCGCGGCGACAGAACAACGCTACCCCCCATCTGCCAGGCAAGGGCCGCAAGCTGTGGATAGTCCGCGAGCGGGATGGCGAGCGGAATTGCGTCTGTGGGGGAGCGTTCGGCTTCTCCCGCCTCCAACCCCACACCAAATCGCAGCCCGAGCACCGCCAGGGCGTTGAACCAGGCGCCAATCGTAACCGTTGTCTCACCACGCTCCATGCGATACCAGGTATCCCGTGACATACCTGATGCCGCCGCCGCGTTCTGGACGGTGACGCCCAAGGCTTTGCGACGCTGGCGTAGTTGATGCGCCAACTCCTTCGCTCGGCGCTCCAAGGCTTCATTGGTCAATCGCTGGATGCTGGTCGGCATGGGTGCCTGGATATGTTGCTTGTTTCGGGCATTTTAATCGAATTGCCTGAAATAGGCGACATTATGGCCAAGAGGATGTCTCCACCTGATTTTCCAACCGCTTGAAGGGAAACCGTGCCTGCTGAAAGTGTTTCCAGAATTGCGACAGGCAGTACTTACAGGTAGTATTCATCCAGGGTAGGGAAATGATCGTAGATAACCGATTAATTTAAAAAGCCTTTAACTGGCGATACCCGCTCTTCTCCCTTTTTTACTCCCCCACGGGAGGAAAAATTCCCTGTACCGCGCAATGTTGCGCTTGGCTAAAGGGGTATCTGCAACCTTCGGGCAAGGGGCATCCTCATGGAGCGTCGTACATTTCTCCGGCATACGGGTCTGGCGGGCATACTAGCCAGTGGCGTCGCGCCGGCGCTGGTCCACGCCGAGCCGCCGCTCCGCTGGCGCCTGGCCTCCAGCTTCCCCAAGTCCCACCGCGTCCTGTTCGGGGCCAGCGAGTCCTTCGCCCAGTACATCGCCGACGCCACGGGCGGGAACTTCACCATCTCGCTCCATGCCCCCGGTGAGCTGGTCCCCGCCTTCGGCGTGGTCGATGCCATCCAGCAGGGCACGGTCGAATGCGCCCATACCGCCTCCTATTATTTCTTTGGCAAGGACGAGACCTTCGCCCTCGACTGCGCCGTGCCCTTTGGCATGACCGCCCGGCAGATGAATGCCTGGATGTTCGATGGCCACGGCCTGGCCCTGCTGCGGGACTTTTTCGCCGGCTACCAGATCGTCAACTTCCCCTGCGGCAACACCACCGCCCAGATGGGGGGCTGGTACCGCAAGGAGATCCGCTCCGTCGCGGATCTCCAGGGCCTCAAGTTCCGGGTCGGCGGCTTCGGCGGCCGCGTCCTCGCCAAGCTAGGCGTGGTGCCCCAGAACCTTCCGGGCGGGGAGGTCTACCAGGCCCTGGAGAAGGGGACCATCGATGCCACCGAATTTGTCGGGCCCTATGACGACCTGCAACTGGGGGTGCACCGCGTCGCCCCTTACTATTACTACCCGGCCTGGTGGGAGGGTGGGGCGCAGATCTCCATCTACATCAACGCCGACCAGTGGCGGAGCCTGTCACCGACCTACCAGGCCATCGTCACCCAGGCCGCCGCCGCCGCCCACATCCAGTGTCAGGCGCGCTATGACGCGCGCAACCCCCAGGCCCTGAAACAACTGGTCGCGGAGGGGGCCAAACTGTCGCGCTTTCCCAAGGAGGTCATGGACGCCGCCTTCCGCGCCTCCCGGGAGGTCTACGCCGAGTTGGAGGCCAGCAACCCCAACTGGCGCAAGATCTACCCTGACTTCAGCCGCTCTCTGGCCGAACAGGTCCAGTGGGAGGCCGTGGCGGAGGCCAACTATTTTCAATATCTGGCGGCAAGAACACCGGCTGTATAGCGCCAGCCAAGACTGAGTTGCTGTATCAGCAAATTTATTGCCATTCAGAGTGCCATTCTGAGTCTGCCCGTGACTGCGAGACCCCCGCCATCCGCCATGCCTCGCCAACCGCTTCCCTCCCACTACCTGGTCCTGCTCCTCTTGGCGGCCCTGCTTGCCCTCGGGGGGTGCAGCGCCACCCGTCTCGCCTATGACCAATTGGATTTTTTCATCCAGCTCTACGCGGCGGACTACATCGACCTGGAGGCGGAACAGGAGGCCGTCTGGCAACCGGTCGTGGCGGCCGAGCATGAGCGCCACCGGGCCGAGGAGTTGCCTTATCTGGCGGCCTATCTGGAGGAGATGCTGGTGGCCAGCCGACGGGGCTTTGATCAGGAGAACATGACCTGCCTCCTCGGCTCCCTCGACGCCCTTTATCGCCGCCAGGCCGGTTATGCAGTGAACCTCGCCGCCCCCTTGCTGGCGGCGCTCTCCCCGGCCCAGGTCCAGACCCTGGGTACGCGCTTTCGCGAACGGACGGCGGAGGATCTGGAGGAGGTGTCCGCGGCGGCCACCCCAGCGGGGCGGGACAAACGCGCCCGTCGCTATCTGGAGACGATCGAGGATTGGACCGGCCCTCTTGATACCAGCCAGCAGGCACTGGTGACGGAGATCGTCGACTTCATCGCCTACCGCGACCAGAAGCGGGCCGAACTGGTCGCTCTCCTTCAGGCCCGCGCCGGCGAGGCGCGGCTCCGCGCCTTCCTCACGGACTGGCTGGTGGAGTTCAAGGATCTGCCGCCGGAGCTGGCGCGGGCGCGGCAAGAGATGCGCGCCCGGGTCACCGAGCTTTTCATCCAGTTGGGGGGGCGCCTCGATACCAGCCAACGCCACCACCTGCACGACCGCCTACAGGACTTGCGCGACGACCTGATGATGCTGCAACGGCAGCCGCGGATGGTGTCCCTGTCCTGTTAGCGGGCTTCCTCCGCCTGCGCTCCCCGGCCCTGTTGCAGGCCTTGGTGCTGCCTGGCTAGACCATCTCGCGCAACACTTCGGGATGGCGCTCCGCCACCCTGAACAAGGTTTGCGCCGCACCACTCGGATGGCGCCGGCCTTGCTCCCATTCCTGCAAGGTGCGCACGGAAACGCCGAGC
>JAGVUH010000125.1 GCA_019136395.1 Gammaproteobacteria bacterium | reverse complement strand
CGTCGAAGAGGCCGGCATAAACCCGGGCATCCTGATAAACCGAGAGGGAGCCCTCGGCCCCGTCCGGGGAGATGATTAGTCGCAGCCTGCCGCGCTTCTCGGCCTCCTCGAACCGCCGTTGCTGATAGCGCGGGGTGACCCCCTGGCGGTTGGGGATGATCCAGATTTGCAGGAAGTGCACCAGCTCCTCACGGGAGGCATTAAATTCACTGTGACGGATGCCGGTACCCGCGCTCATCATCTGCACGTCACCCGGGCGGATGACAGAGCCGGTGCCCATGGAATCCTTGTGCGCCAGGGCCCCTTCCAAGACGTAGGAGAAGATCTCCATGTCGCGGTGGCCGTGGGTATCGAAACCGCGGCCGGGTTGGACACGGTCGTCGTTGATCACCAGCAGGTCGGAAAAACCGACCTGTTCCGGGTCGTAGTAGCTGCCAAAGGAAAAGCTGTGATGCGAATGCAGCCAACCGAGGTTGGCCAGGCCGCGCTCCGCGGCGGGTCTGAGTTCGAGCATTGATGTTGTCTCCCGTGATTAATTGGAGACAACTATACCGGCCGCCGTAGGCGCGAAATAGGTGACAGAACGCAATAGTGTATTGCTAAATAAGCAACAGTTTGTTAGTAACTACCCCTACACCAGCCAGACCATCCGTTGGCGACTACCCGCACACCGACCAGACAAGACCCGATGGGTCTGTTGAAGGCCCTTTGAACCGCCGCGAAGCGGCGCGAGGCCATCCCCAGCAGCCCAACAACGGCGGGCCACGCCAAGGCGAGCACCACAACCATGAACCGCTTCGACGCCATGGCCACCTTCATCAAGGTGGCGGAACTGGGGAGTTTCGCCGCCGCCGCCGGACGGCTGGGGGTGGCGCGATCGGTGGTGACGCGCCAGATCGCCGCCTTGGAGGAGCACCTGGGCATCAAGCTGATGGTACGCACCACCCGGCGTCTGACCCTGACCGCGGGTGGGGCGGCCTATCTACAAAAGTGCCGGGAGATCCTCGACCTGGTGGAGACGGCGGAGGCGGACGTGATGGCGGACAGCCTGACCCCGCAGGGGCATCTGCGCATCGGCGTGCCGCTCAGCTTCGGGCTGAAGAAGCTGGTTCCCTTGCTCCTGGAGTTTTCCCAGACCTATCCGCGCATCACCCTGGCGACGGACTTCAACGATAGCCCCCAGAACCTGGTGGAGGAGGGCAAGGACCTGCTGGTGCGGGTCGCCTCGCGCCTGGAGCCCGGAGACATCGCCCGCAAGCTGGGCACCTCCCGGCTACAGGTCATCGCCACCCCGGCCTATCTGGCCCGCCACGGCGAGCCCCACCATCCGGCCGAACTCGCCGGTCATGACCTGATCGGCTACCTCTATCGCGGCCAGGTGCAGCCCTGGTCCTTCCGGGTCGACGGCGAGGTGGAAACCTACTACCTGCCCTTCAAGCTCCAGGCCAACAACGGCGAGGCCCTGGCCGAGGCCGCCGTGCGCGACCTGGGAATCACCCTGGTCCCGGACTTCGTCGCCGAGGACTATCTGCGCAACCGGGGGATGGTGACCCTGCTCGAGGACTTCACCCCGCCCGAGCTGGGCATCTATGCCCTATTGCCCAGCAACCGCTACCTGTCCCACCGGGTGCGGGCCCTGATCGATTTCCTCGCCCAGCGGCTGACCGGCGCTGGGGAAAGAGCTCCTGAAAGACCCCGGTGACCAGGTCCAGGCGGCGGGCACTCTCCAACCGCCTCCCCAGATCACCCCCCCGTCACCGGCGGGAAGATAGCCACTTCATCACCATCCTCGACCGGGGCCTGGGAAGAAACCAGCTCCTGATTCCACCGTGCTCACCCCGGGCGGCAGGGTCAGCCGTTCCTCCGCGAGGTCGAGCCGTTCCCGCAGGCTGGCGAAATAGAGCAGCTTGATCATTGGCGTGAGGTTACCTCGTCATCAGCCGAGCAGCGCCGATAAGGGCAGATAGGACACCAACTCACCTCGCCGGATGACCCGCCCCGCGGGGAGCTCGACCAGCCCGTCCGCCCAGGCGACGGAGGACAGTACGGCCGAAGAGCGGCTGGGAAAGACGACCACCTCCGGTTCGCCGTCCTCGCCCCGCTGGAGGCGGGCGCGATGAAACTCGGTGCGCTTGTCCGGTTTCGGCCAGTCGAAGCCGGCGCGCAGCGGGTAGGCGAGGGGTTGCGGATCAGCGCTCACCCC
>JAGVUH010000081.1 GCA_019136395.1 Gammaproteobacteria bacterium | reverse complement strand
AAGAAGGCGAAGGGCTCGTCGAGAAAGACGAACTGATCGTCCCGCACCCGGCGGGCCACCAGCTCCTGTGACAGGCCGAGACGCAGCGCCAGCATGATCTGCCGCTGGGTGCCGCTGGAGATCTCGTCCAGGTCCAGCAGGTTACGCTTGTCGCTGGAATAGACCCGCACCTGCAGATCCTCGTCCACCTCCAGAAACTCGTAGTGGCCTTCGGTGAAGCGGGGCAGGGCCCGGGAAACCATGTCGCGCAACCCGGCGCTGAAACGGCGCGACATCTCCCGCGCCGCCCCCGCCAACAGGTCGCGCGCCAAGCGCCGGGTGGCCATCCAGTCCTCCGCCGCCGCGATCTCCTGGTCGAGCCTGGCCAGTTCCTGGGTCAGTTCCTGGTAGCGCTGGCCGTCGCTGCGCAGCCGCGCCAGGCCATTGCGGGTAGCCGCCTGCCAGGCATGCAGCCGTTCCAGATCCCGCTTGAGCCAGACCGCCTCATGTTCCAGGGCGCTACAGACCTCCGCGACCGCGGCCTCCAGGAAGAGGATGCGCTGCCGGAGGCGGGCGCGCCGCTCCACGTCGGGCCGGTCGATCAGCAGGTGCGGGCCCTCGTCCGGTCCGATGCCGGGACCGGCCTCGCCCGGTTCACCCCACCCGGCCAGACCGCCCGCCCCCGGGGTCTCCCGAAGGCGCGTTGGCAGGGGTTCGAGACTGTCCAACCGGTCCAGTTCCCGCGCCAGACGCCGGGCCCGGGCCCGCCGCCGGCGCAGTCCCAGCGCCAGCACCGCCAGCCAGAGCCAGGTCAGGAGCAGGAAGCCGCCGAAGATGACCACCACCGCGGTGACGACGGCATGGGCCGTGAGGCCGGTCTCGGCGATCAAGCCCTCCAGCCAGGCGATGATGACGGGCATGGGCCAGGTCGCGGGCTGGAAGTGGACCATGGCCCACAGGGCCCCGAGGGCGAGCACGGCCAGCAGGGCGATGTTGGCAAAGAGGCCGGCGAGGGCGCGCCGGGCGCCATGGCTGCCATGGCGGCGATAGGCGGTGCTGTACTCGTCGCTGGCCCCTTGCAGGGCCTGCATGCGCTCGGCCCTCTGCACCTCCCGCTCGCCGATCTCGGCCAGTTGTCGCTCCAGGACCTGGGCGCGGCCCGCCTCGGGGGCCAGTTGCGCCTGCTCCTCGGTCAGGGCCAGCCGGCGCTCGCGCCGGGCGGCCTGGGCCGCCTCGGCCGTGGCCAGTTCCGTGTCGAGGGCTGCGGCGCAGGCCTGCAAGGGGGCGGCGCCGACCATGGCCCGCACCGCCGGGCTGTGGGGATGAGGGGAGGCGATCTCGCGCTGGGCGAGATAGCAGGTCTCGACGTAGTCGTCGAAACCGAAGCCGACCAGGCGCGTGAGGGCCGGGGTCACGGCATCGGCCCGCGCCAGGGGTTCGTTCGGGGTCTCCAGCGCGATCAGACGGGCCGACTGGGTGCCGTCGCGGGTCAGGTGCCGGCTGACCTCATAGCCCTTGCCCTTGACGCGGAAGCGGAGGGTGACCGCCCCTTCCCCGGCGCCCCAGTGCACCAGCTTACCGATGCGCTCCCCGGCCAGGGCGAAGGTCCGGCCAAAGAGGGCGAAGCAGATGATCTCGCCAATGGCGCTCTTGCCGCTCTCGTTGTCGCCGCTGAGGCCGATGATGCCCCGCTCCGGCAGGTCCGCCAGGCGCAGGACCCGGTAGCGGTGCAGGCGTTCGGCCTCTATGCGCAGAATGATCATCGCTGGGTCTCCTCCGCCGCCTCACGCGCCCGGAGGCCTGAAAACGCTGCTCGTCCAGGCCACCGGCCGTGTCGCGCCGGCGCTCCCGCTCGGCCTCGCAATAGGCCGCGAACGCGACGCTGGGCTTGATGCTGGCCTCTTCCGGGGCCTTGCGGCTGAAGGGGAGCTTGATCATGGGCAGGCCTCCTACGTTCCGCGCCCGTCCGGCGGGCGATGGGGTCTATTGTCGGGCTTTTCGCCGCCCATGGCACGCCCGAGTATTGGCGGTCACGTCTACCTCCGCCTGGGTTGGCTTGGGCAGCGCAAGCCGCTGATTATCTTGTCCCCTTGCCAGCCTCAGTCGCGAATGCGGAACCGGCAATCCAGGTCGGCCAGGTCCACCTCCCGGGGCGACACGCGCAGGACGGCATTGAGGGCCGGCTCCCCCTGGAGGCGGGCGCGGGTCTCCAGGGCCAGCTCCGGCAACAGCAGGACGTGCTTGCGCTCCTCCCGGTCCACCACCACCGCCTCGCCCCACCAGTCCGGATGGGCGCGCAGCCAGACCAGCTTCCAGTGCTGATTGGACAGGCGCTCGGCGCGGCGCACCGCCACCCCGGCGGTCTCCGCCTCCCCCACTCGCGCCGCCACGGCCTTGGCGTCGATGGGGTCCTCGCCCCGCAGCCAGGCGCGGAGCTGCTGATGCACCAGCAGATCGGAGTACCGCCGCAGGGGGCTGGTGGCCCGGGTGTAGAGCGGCAGGCCCAGGCCAAAATGGGGCCCGGGCTCACCCACAAGTCGCGAGGGTTTGAAGCGCCGGCGATAGGCGTACATCCCCGCCAGGTCCGCCGGCTGCTCGATCTTGTCCGGCGGGGGCTGGGTGACGTAAGGGATGGGGATGCCCAGGTCGCGGCAGAGGACGGCGACGGCCTCCCCGGCCATAAGCATGGCGTCCATGACCAGGGCGCGGCTCGCCAGCCGCGGCAAGGGACGGATGATGACCTCCCCGTCGCGCACCCGCAGGCTCACCTCCGGCAACTCGATGCCCGCGGCGTCGTTGGCCTGACGGCGGCGACGGAAGCGCTCCACCAGGGTCCGCATGCCGGCGAAGGGCGCCTGGTCGAGGAGGACCTCGGCGGTCTCGT
The DNA here is from genome assembly GCA_019136395.1 of Gammaproteobacteria bacterium. Next base: position 128 of record JAGVUH010000081.1, on the reverse strand, counting down.
AGCTCAGGCGCTGCACCCGCACCCAGGTGCGCTGGACGCTGACGTCGACCACCTCGCCCTGGGCGTCGCAACCGAAGCCGAAGGAGAGGGCCGGCGACACCTCAAGCAGGCCCAGGCCCAGGCGGGCG
>JAGVUH010000582.1 GCA_019136395.1 Gammaproteobacteria bacterium | reverse complement strand
GGATCTGGCGCTCCTCCTCGGAGTAGTCGATTTCGAGACCTTCGAGCTTGCGCACCGGAAACACCGGCTTGCCGTTCGCGTCGACGATGTCGCTCTTCAGTCGGCGAACCATGATGCGGTGGAGTTGTTTCTCGTCCGGCATCACCGTCCTGGCGAACCGCTGATCGTCCAGCAACTCCAGCAACGAGGTGAAGGACTCCTGGTATCCGTTGTGGGGTGTGGCGCTCAAAAACAGCCGATGGGTGAAGTGAGGCGCAAGCGACCGGATCAGTCGCGTTCTCTGGCTTTCCAGGGCATACATGGACGCCGACGCCGGTGCGACGTTGTGCGCCTCGTCGACGACCAGAATGTCGAATTTTCTTGGATAGGTAATGTGAGGAGGGAGCGCATCCTTCAACAACCGGAAGCCTTCGCCGCTCTTCATCCAGTCCATAGAAGTGACGAGACGTGGATAGGATGTCCAGGGATTCACGTGGATGCCGCGTTCGCGACGGAGGCGCTTGACGTACTCGGTGTCGACGATCCGAAACTCGAGACCAAATTTCTCCTGCATCTCGGTCTGCCATTTGACCTGCAGACTGGCGGGGCAAACGACGAACACGGTCCTGGCGCGATGACGGACGAGCAGCTCCTGGATGACCAGTCCCGCCTCGATCGTTTTACCCAAGCCGACGTCGTCCGCGATGAGGAGATTGACGCGGGCCATCTCGACGGCTCGAACCAACGGGTCGAGCTGGTAGTCCTCGATGGTTATCCCGCTCCGGAAAGGTGATTGCAGAAAAGAGCGATCCGCGTTGGTGACGGCTCCCCAGCGAACGGCGTCGAGAAAGGCCTCCAGGCGGTCGTTGCTATCCCAGCCGGTGATCGACGGCAGACCCGCCTTTTCCAGGACCTGGGCTCCGGCCTCCATCTGCCAGACGACCTGTATTTCTTCGCCCATGGAATCTTCGTCCAGGGAGGACAGGCCGACGAGGTGTTGATCACCGTTGCTCGCCGATGACAAAGCTCCACTGGAAACATCGGTGACCACCCATTGACGACGTCGGACTTCGACGAGTTGACCGGGCTCGGGAACGGCACCGAAACGAACGACACCGTTCGCCGAACTTGCGTTTGTCGTTGTCATTGTGACCGGCTCCTCCGTCTCGACCGATATGCTCTTTTGGTCGCTTCCGATACGTGCGCCAGCAAGCTGGCTCCGATGACCTCTCCGAGGGTGACGGGAACGGCGTTGCCGATCAGCCTGCCGATGGACTTCTGGCAGACCTGTTCTCCCGGTCGAGTGAACTCGTAATCCGGTGGGAAGCTCTGCAGGATCGCGCCTTCTCTGAGTGAAATAGCTCGGTCTTGCTCCGGATGGCCGAAACGTCCGTTACCGAACCCGAAGAATTGCGTCGTCATCGTCGGGGCGGGATCGTCCCAGGTCATGCGTCCATAGACGCTGGGGTAGGTCTTCCCGGAAGATTTCTTGTGGCAGTCGGCCACCAACTCCCTGGGCCAGTCACGCCACGTCCCTCCGGGCCTGGAAGCCTTTATGCGGCGCATGTTGATTTCGGAAAGAGCGGAGCACTGGTGCAGAGGGTCTTTCGGGTGGCTCGTTCCGGCCTCCAGAGGAGGCAGGTTACCGATGGCCTCCTTGACGGTTCTCGGTCTCTGGCCGAACTGTTCGGGAGTCAGAAGTGAGATCGGCCCAAGCTTGGACGCCAGCAACACTAGACGGTTGCGCTGTTGGGGGACGCCGTATTCGGCGCAATTGACCACCCGGTATGCGACCGAATACCCATTGCCTTCGAGGTTGGCCACGAACTCGTCGAAAACGTTTTGTTCGATCAGTCGCGGAACGTTCTCCATGGTCACAAGATCCGGTGACAGTTCGTCCACGAGTCTCGAAAACTGCAACAGGAGCCACCAGCGTTTGTCGGATTCCGTCGCCTTCTGGTTGTAGGTGGAAAAAGTCTGGCACGGAGCGCAACCGGCCAGGAGTTTGATCCCGTTCTTTCTGTAGTGGCGCTCCAGCTCGCTGGCTTCCAGCTCCTCCACCGATTTGAGCAGGAATCTGGCGTTGTTGTTGGCGACGTAGGGGTGCTCACAAGCCGGATCGATGTCCACGCCCAGGCGGACATCGACACCGGCCTTCACGAGGCCATGTGTCAGTCCGCCCGCCCCGCAGAACAAGTCGACGGCATAGACCTTCCGGCCTGGCGGCGCTACGATTTTAGCTTGTGTTCCGTTTTTCATTTTTTCGAATCCTTGCCTACATCTTCCTTGGACGAGTCGGCGGACGCGCCACCGGCCTCGACCCAGGCGTCGACCTGATCCTTCTTGAACTTCCAGAGTCGGCCCATGCGATGGGCGGGCATCGCATGCTTGTCGATCCAGCGGTAAACGGTGTCACTGCTGACACCGAGGTACTTGCCTATCTCGTCTACCGATAACCAGCGGTCTTCCATCTCGGCCATTTCTTTAGCTCCTCATGGGCGATTGGTTTTCTTGCCACGCCAGAGGCGGTAGCGGGGATGCTGAGCGCGGCTTCCCCAACTTAAAACATCCTCTAATATATTTAGGCAGGGGCCGATTGTAAAACGCTTTCGTCCGGATAAGGCCGCAAACGTCGGCTCATGGACGTAACCACTGGCCGCTGGCGACTCTCTCCGCGTATGGAGGGCATGGCATCCAGTAGTTCCAGGCTGGAATCGAGGTGCGTCCGGACAGTACCGCCACCATCACCCGCTGGTAGCGTCAGCTAGCCCGTTCCTTCAGCCACGGGGCCTCGACCTGAAAGGGGCTGATGGCCATTGGTGCTGATGATGAATCGCATCGTGAAGCGGTCGCATGGGGCGGAGCAAGGATTTGGAGCGAAGCAAAGCCCTGTCTGACACGACTGCTATACTCATTTTTGAAGGGGGATGTGGCTTTCCATGAAAGCAACTCATAAAGAAATAAAAATTATTTGAAAGCAAGTACATGAACCGCCTCCGCCCATGGCTGCTGTCGCTGGTGTGCCTGCTTGGCAGTAGCCTTGTCCTTGGTGCCGGTCTGCAGGACAAGCTGGCCGCCTATGTTTATCAGGACAATCGAAAACTCGTCAGGCTGGTGGAGGATGCCGCCGCCCTGATCGAAAGCAGGGGCACGGCAGCCGTCTCCGCGTTCGGTACCAGGGATTCCAAGTGGTTCAATGAGGAAAACTACCTGTTCGTCTATGACGAGCAAGGTGTCAATGTCTTCCATCCGGTCGAACCTCATTTACAGGGACAGGACCTGTCGGCGCTGAAGGACATGGAAGGCAAGCCCGTCGTGGCCACGCTCATGGCGATTGCCCGCCAACCGGAACCCGATGCCAGTGGCTGGATTTTCTATCTGTGGGAGGAACCGGGGCATATGCTCCCCGTGTGGAAGGGCTCCTATGTCCGCAAGGCGGTCGCTCCCGACGGCAAGGTCTATCTCGTCGGCAGCGGTCTGTACAACATCAAGATCGAAAAAACCTTTATCCAGGACAGCGTCGACCGGGCCGCGGCCTTGATCCAGCAATTGGGTAAGGAAGCGGCCTTTGAACAACTCAGGCGTGTTGCCAGTCCCCTCCATGTCATGGACTCCTATATCCATGTGACCGACGAGGAGGGCAATGTCCTGGTGGACCCCCTATTTCCCAACCTCCTGCATAAGCGCAACATCGCCAACCAGCGCGACGTGATCGGCAAGAACGTCTTTCAGGAAACTCGGGCGGCCCTCCGGGACAAGGAGGCTACCTGGTCCAGCTTTACCGCCCGCAAGCCGGGCTCCGGCCTGCCCGAGAAGAACATGATCTACACGCGTAAGGTCCGCTTCGGGGATGAGATCTTCTATGTTGGGGCTGGTTATGTCCCGGCAGCACCCATCTGGCTGGAATGACGGGGACCCGCCATGGCCCAAAAACCCCACGATCTGATTTATGGCCTGGATGACAAGCCCCCCTTTCTCGACCTCCTGATCCTGGGTTGTCAGCACATCTTTCTCATGTCGAGCACCCTGGTGCTGCCGATCGTGGTGATGAGCGAGATCGGTGGGTCCTTCGAGGAGACCCGCTCGGTGATTGCCCTGACCATGATCGCCTGCGGCATCGGTACTATCGTGCAGGTGCTGCGGTGGCGGTTCCTGGGTTCGGGTTTCGTCTGTCCCAACCTCTGTGGCCCGAACTTCTTCCTGGTCTCCATGGAGGCGGCCTGGCTCGGGGGCCTGCCGCTGATGCGCGGCATGACCATCGTCGCCGGCCTGGCCGAGGCCGTCTTTGCCCGCTTTGCCCAGCGACTCGCCTTCCTCTTCCCCCCCGAGATCACCGGCCTCGTGGTGCTGATGGTCGCCCAGAGTCTGGTCACCCTGGGGGTCTCCAAGTTCCTGGGCATCAACTATGAAGGCGAGCCCATCCATCTCAGCAATGTCGCGATTGCCTCCCTCAGCCTCCTCACCATGATCGGGGTCAATATCTGGGGCAAGGGCAATCTCAGGCTGTACAGCGTCTTTCTCGGTTTCAGTCTCGGTTATGTCCTCTCCCTGGCGCTGGGACTGATTCCCTGGACCAGCCTGCGGGAGGTGCTGGATTCCCCCTGGGTCAGTCTGCCCTTCCTGGAAAACAGTTTCGATCTGGCCATAGACTGGTCCCTGGTGCCGATCTTTGTCATCGTCTCCATCACCGGGGCCCTCAAGTCCTTTGGCAACCTGATCCTGTGCGAAAAGGTGAACGACGATGCCTGGCAGGCCCCGGACATGCGCCGCATCTCCAATGGCCTGATGGCCGATTCCGTCTGCGTGACCGTCTCGGGCCTGCTCGGGGGCATGGCCTCGGACACCTCGGCGAGCAACGTTGCCCTGAGCAAGGCCTCGGGGGCGACCAGCCGCTCGATCGCCTACATGGCCGGGGGTCTTTTCATTCTGCTGGCCTTCTTCCCCAAGGTCTCCGGTTTCCTGTCCGTCATGCCCGCGCCGGTCATGGGCGCCATCCTCATCTACGTGACCAGCTTCATGATTATCTCCGGCATCCAGATCATCCTGGGCTCCGGCATGGACAGCCGCAAGACCTTTGTCATCGGCATTCCCCTGATCTTTGGCCTGAGCCTGGACATCAACCCCGCCTTGTTCGCCGACATCCCTCCGCTGTTGCGCCCGCTCTTTGAATCGGCCTTGACCCTGAGCACGGTCATGGCCGTCCTGCTCCATCAACTGCTGCGCATCGGCAAGCGCTGAGAGCGGTTGCCCAAAAAAAAACACCCCGGTCAAACCGGGGTGCTGGCAGGGTTAGGGGGGAATGGCTATCAGCCTTAGGGTAGGGCTATCAGCCCAAGGGTAGGTCTGGATGATGACGTCCAATCCCATCATCCGTAACAGGCATTAGCGGCATCCCCCAGCGGCGATCACCACTCCTCGCCGCCGCCCTCGTCGCTGCCACCGCCGAAGAAGCCGTCGAAGAAGCCGCCGCCCTCCTCGGCCGCGGGCTCTTCAGGGGCGGCCGCCGGCTCGGCGGGGGCCGGGGCCGGGCTCTCCGCCGCTTCGGCGGGGCTGGAGAACATGCCTGCGATGGCGTTGCCGAGGAGCACGCCACCGGCGACACCCATGGCGGTTTGCATGGCGCCGGCCAGGAAGCCACCGCCCTGACCGGGCTGCTGCTGGAAGGGCGAGGCACCCATGGCCGGGGCGCCCGTCGGGCTGTTGCCCCAGCCGCGGCTGGCAGGCTGGGCCGGGCGGGCGGGTGCGGCGGGCTGACTACCACCGCCGAAGAGCCCGCCGAGGAAGCCGCCTCCGCCTTGGGGGCGTTCCTCCAACTGGCGCTGCAGGTCATCGACCTGCGCCTGCATGGTCTCGACATGGGCCTGGAGGTTCTTCAGGCCCTGCTCCTGCACCAGGACCACCTGGGACAGGAGATAGGGGGCGGCGGATTGGCGGGTCATGAAGCTATTGATGAGCGCCTCGGCCTCGGTATCGCGCTTGCCCATCTGGGACTCGGCCTGTTGCAGGCGCTGGAAGAGGCCCTCGATCATGTCTTTTTCTTGTGGGTTCATGGCGACAACGTTACTCCCATAGCGGATGAATGAATCGGGCGAAGTTTGAGCCAGGTTGGAACGTCTCGCGGTGGCTGAGTTCCCCGCTAGCTCGCTTCCGCCAGCCTGGGCGGCGCGGAAGAGGTCCGGCTAGGGATTTTGGGTCTGGATGACCCGGATTAAACCCGCCACCCGGCCAGTCAGCGGACGTGCCTGGCCGGAGGGGGTGGGGAGAGTTGATGCTGCCCCGGGGTATTAGGCGCGTTCGAAGATGGCCGCGATCCCCTGGCCGCCGCCGATGCACATGGTCACCAGGCAGTACTTGCCACCGATGCGCTCCAGCTCATAGAGGGCCTTGGTGGCGATGAAGGCGCCGGAGCAGCCCACCGGGTGGCCCAGGGCGATGGCGCCGCCGTTGGGGTTGGTCTTGGCCGGGTCGAGGCCAAGGACCTTGGCCACCGACAGGGCCTGAGCGGCGAAGGCCTCGTTGGACTCGATGACGTCCATCTGGTCCAAGGTGAGACCGGCCTTGGCCAGGGCCTTGCGGGTGGCGGGGATGGGGCCTTCGCCCATGATGTCGTTGGGGACGCCGGCGACGGCATAGGAGACCAGCCGCGCCATGGGCTGGTGGCCGGCCTTGGCGGCGACATCGGCGGCGGCGAGGACGAAGAAGGCGGCGCCGTCGTTGATGCCGGAGGCGTTGCCGGCGGTGACTGTGCCGTCCTTCTTGAAGGCCGGCTTCATCTTGGCCAGGGCCTCCAGGGTGGTGCCGGGGCGCGGGTGTTCGTCAGTGTCGAAGATGACCTCGCCCTTGCGGGTCTGCTTGACGATGGGCAGGATCTGAGACTTGAAGTGGCCGGCCGCGATGGCGGCGCCCGCCCGGCGCTGGGACTCGACGGCGAAGGCGTCCTGCTCCTCGCGGCTGATGCCGTGCTTGGCGGCCAGGTTCTCGGCGGTGATGCCCATGTGGCCGACGCCGAAAGGATCGGTGAGGACGGCGACCATGGAATCGATGGCGGTGGTGTCACCCATGCGCGCCCCGGAGCGCAGGGCCGGCAGCAGGTAGGCGCCCCTGGACATGACCTCGACGCCGCCACCGATGCCGTAGTCGGCGTCACCCAGCATGATGTTCTGGGCGGTGGTGACGATGCCCTGGAGGCCGGAGGCACAGAGGCGGGACACCTGCATGGCCACCGACTCCATGGGTAGGCCGGCCTGGATGGCGGCGACCCGGGAGACGTAGGCGTAGCGGGAATCGGTCGGCATGGTGTTGCCGACGGTGACGTATTCGATCCGCTGGGGATCGACGCCGGAGCGGGCGACGGCCTCCTTCATGACGATGCCGGCCAGTTCGCTGGCCTCGAAATCGGCCAGGGCGCCGCCAAAGGTACCGATGGGGGAGCGCACCGCGCTCAGAACGACGACGTCTCTACTCATGTCAGGATTTCCTACCGGTGGTGGTTATGGTGGAGTGGTGGCCCGTGACCGTTGGCGGTCGAGCCGGCGCTGGCGGCCACGCGGGCTTGTCGCCCCCGGATTGTATCGGATGTGCCCCCGGGGGTCTTCGATGCGCCCGCGGATTGTACAAGAGGCGTCCATGGCGGATGGCCTCGGTCGTGATCGTGCGTCGTGCCGCGCCCGGTTCCAGGCGTCTTGCCGGGGCCGGGCGGAGCGGGTCAGAGGACCTTTTCCACCAGTTGCACCCCCGGGTCCTGCTTGTCGCGCTCGATGCGGAAACCGAGGGAGCGCATCAGGGCGAGCATGCGGGTGTTGGCGGTGAGGACCTCGCCGTCCATGTGGCGGAAGCCGCGCTCGCGGGCATTCTGCATCAGGGAGCGCATCAGGCGGGCGCCGATGCCGCGATCGCGCCAGGTGTCGGAGACGACGATGGCGAACTCGCACACCTCGCCGCCGGGGCGGGAGGAATAGCGCGCCACGCCGGCCATCTCGTCGCCCTCCACGCCCTCCTTGACGCCGATCAGGGCCATCTCCCGGTCGTAGTCGATCTGGGTGAAGCGCACCACCATCTCCGGGGTCAGTTCCTTGATGGCCTGCATGTAGCGATAGTACTTGGTCTGCTCGGATAGGCCGCGGACGAAGTTCTGCACCATCTCCGCGTCCTCTGGACGGATAGGGCGGATGATCAGGTCGGTGCCGTCCGGCATCTGCGCCCGCTCGATGAGGTGCACCGGGTAGGGGTGGATGGCCATGTGGCCGTAGGGGGGCAACTGGGGTGGGCGGTACTGGACCTGGATGCGGGCGTCCACGGCGATGACCTCCTTGTCGTTGCCGATCAGCGGATTGACGTCCATGGCGATGATCTCCGGCAGCTCGCAGACCATCTCCGAGACGCGCTGCAGGATCCGCGCCAGGGCCTTGCGGTTCATGGGCGGCATGTGGCGGAAGGCCCCCATGAGCCGGGCGACCCGGGTGTGGTTGATCATGGTCTCGATGATGAAGTCGTTGAGGGGCGGTAGACCCACGGCGTGGTCCTCCAGCACCTCCACCTCGGTGCCGCCGGCGCCGAAGCTGATGACGGGACCGAAGATGGGATCGCGCATGACCCCGATCCGCAGCTCCCGGGCGGCGCGGGTGGAGACCATGTGCTCGACGGTGACGCCGTCGATGCGCGCCTCCGGGCGCATGGCCTTGGCCCGCTCCACCAGCTCGGAGAAGGTGCGGCGCACCGTCTGGGAGTCGCGGATGTTCAGCCGCACCCCGTCCACGTCCGACTTGTAGGCGATGTCCGGCGAGCTGATCTTCATCACCACCGGGAAGCCCAGGGCCTGGGCCGCCATCAGGGCCTCGTTGGGGGTGCGCGCCGCCACCGCCTGCATGGTGGGGATGCGGAAGGCGGCGAGGATGGCCTTGGCCTCGATGATCCCCAGGGTCTTGCGCCCCTCGGCCATGACGCCCTCGATGATCAGCCGCGCCCCCTCCACGTCCGGGTTGCGCCGCTCGGACAAGGGCCCGGGGTACTGCATCAGCAACTTCTGGTTGCGGTGGTAGCTGGCCAGGTAGGACATGGCCTCCACCGCCTGTTCCGGGGTGCCGAAGCGGGGGATGCGGTTCTGGCCGAAGAGGGCCAGGGCATCGGCCACCTGGGCGGCGCCCATCCAGCAGGCCAGCACCGGTTTGCGGCTCTTCTTGGCGACCTCCACCAGGCGCTGGGCCGTGGCCGTGCAGTTGGTCATGGCCAGGGGGGCGAGAATGGCGATGACGCCGTCAACATTGGGATCGGCCAGGCACAGCTCCACCGCCGCACCGTAGCGCTCCGCGCTGGCGTCGCCCAGGACGTCCACCGGATTGCCGTGGGACCAGCAATTGGGTAGGGCCTCGCCGAGCTTGGTATTGGTCTCGTCGCTGAACTGGGCCAGGTTGAGCCCTAGTTCGGCGGCACGGTCGGCGGCGAGGACGCCGGGACCGCCGCCGTTGGTGATGATGGCGATGCGATCGCCCCCCAGGCGCTTGTTGGCGCCGAAGACATGGGCGGCGGCGAAGAGCTGGTGCAGGGCATCGACCTGGACCACGCCGGCGCGCTCCATGACGGCGCGGAAGACCTCGTTGGAGCCGACCCAGGCCCCGGTGTGGGAC
>JAGVUH010000284.1 GCA_019136395.1 Gammaproteobacteria bacterium | reverse complement strand
CCAGCCCGACAGCACCGTGCCCGTCAGACGCCCGGCGGCATTGGCCATGTAGTAGAAGCCGACGTTCATGGCCACCTTGTCCTGATCCGAATAGGCCAGGATCAGATAGGAATGAACGGCGGAATTGATGGCGAAGACGGCGCCAAAGGCGAAGAGGCCTATGATCAGCGACAGGGCCGGGTCCAGGCCCGCCATCAGCGCCAGGGCGATGCCCGCGGGAAAGACCGCCAGCAGCAAGGCCCAGTTGCGCGCGCTCTTGCCCTGGGGTCCCTTGCCGCCATGACCTTTCCGCAGCAGGGCGCCTGGACGAAGCCGTAGGCCACCACCCACAGGGCCAGGAAGCCGCCCACCTCCAGGTGGTTCCAGCCCGTGACCGAGGCCAGGAACACCGGCAGGCCGACCACGAACCAGACATCCCGCGAGCCGAAGAGGAAGAACCGCGCCCCGGAGAGGATGTTGATCTCCCGCGTCTTGGAGAAGATCTGGCTGATCTTGGCCTTGGCCTTGCTGGTGCCCAGCCCCGACGGCAGGGCCCAGGCGACATAGGCGTAGATGATAAACAGCCCCGCCGCCATGCTGATCAGGGCCCAACGGAAGCCGATGGTGAACAGCAGCAGGCCGCCCAGGAAGAAGCCCACCCCCTTGAGGGTGTTCTTCGAGCCGGTGAGGATGGCGACATACTTGAACAGCCGCGTCTCGGCGTCCGCCCCCTTGGGTACCACCGTCTTGACGCTGGACTTGGCGCTCATCTTGTTCAGGTCCTTGGCGATGCCGGACAGGGCCATGGCGGTCATGACATAGCCCACCGTCAGCCAGGCCGGGTCCACCGCCAGCATGGCCAAGGCGAAGACCTGGAGGAAGCCGCCGGCGATCATGGTGCGGTTCAGCCCCAGGTGGGAGGCGATCCAGCCCCCCAGGCCGTTAGTGATGATGCCGAAGACCTCGTAGAAGAGGAACAGGAAGGCGATCTCCAGTGGGCTGAAGCCCTGATTGTGGAAATGCAGGACCACCAGCATGTGGATGGCCCCGTCCGTCAGGGTAAAGCCCCAGTAAGCGCCGGTGACGACCAGATAGGTGCGCAGCGCGGCATCCATGGTCACATCATCCGCGCCAGCTTGCGGGTGATGTCCATCATGCGGCTGACGTAGCCCCACTCGTTGTCGTACCAGGCGTAGACCTTGACCTGGGTGTTATCGACGACCAGGGTGGAGAGGGCGTCGACGATGGAGGAACGGTTGTCGCCCTTGTAGTCGCAGGACACCAGGGGCCGCTCTTCGTAGCCGAGGATGCCCTTGAGTTCCCCTTCCGCCGCGGCCTTGAAGTAGCCGTTGACCTCTTCCGCCGTCACCGGGCGCGCCGCCTCGAAGACAAAGTCGGTCAGGGAGGCGTTGAGGAGGGCAACGCGCACCGCATGGCCGTTGAGCTTGCCGGTCAGCTCCGGAAAGATCTTGGTGATGGCCTTGGCCGAGCCGGTGGTGGTGGGGATCAGGGACTCGCCCAGGGCCCGCGCCCGCCGCAGGTCCTTGTGACCCTTGTCGACGATGGTCTGGGTGTTGGTGATGTCATGAATGGTGGTCATGCTGCCGCGCAGGATACCGATTTTCTCGTGCATGACCTTGACCACCGGCGCCAGGCAGTTGGTGGTACAGGAGGCGGCGGTGACGATGCTATGAACGGCCGGGTCGTACAGATGGTCGTTGACGCCGTATACCAGGTTCAGGGCCGGCTCGGGGACCGGGGTGGAGACCACCACCTTTTTGACGCCCTGATCGAAATAGGGCTGGAGGTCCGCGGCGGTCTTGAAGCGGCCGGAGCACTCGACGACGATGTCGATGCCCTTGGCGCCCCAATCGACCTCGGCGATGCCGGCGGCCATGCTGAAGCCGACTTCCCGGCCGGCGACGATCAGGGCGTCGGGCCGGGAGCCGATCTGGTCCTTATGCCAGCGGCCGTGGACCGAGTCGAATTCCAGCAGGTGGGCCTGACAGGCGGCGTCCCCCTTGATTTCGTTGACGTGGACGATGTCATACTCCGGGCTGCCCCAGCCGGCGCGAAAGCCCAGTTTGCCCATGCGGCCGAAGCCGTTGATGCCGACACGAATAGCCATGCTCGTTCCTCCAGGGGATGGGTTAATATCTTGTGCCAGAAATATACGTGTGGTCGAATATTCAGGCAAGCCTTTTTTGGACCCGGTGGTCGCAGCCTGTACTTAAACCCGAACCCTGAACCCGAACCCTGAACCCGAACCCTGAACCCGAACCCCGAACCCCGAACCCCGATGCCCGATGCCCGATGCCCGATGCCCGATGCCCGATGCCCGATGCCTAGTGCCTAGTGCCTGGTACCTAGTGCCTGGTGCCTTGCCTGGTTTCAGGCCTTACGGATGAGCAGGGTAGGTGCGGAGGTCCTGTCCAGTAGCCGCCAGGGAAGCCATGGATGCTCCCCCAAGCGATATCCGACCCTGCTAACCTACAGCCACTGTGCCTCGATCGATTCGGAGACTGACCTATGAGTGTGATCCCTCCCGCCGCCAAGACCCCCGCTGCCAGGGATCGGCTGCAGCCGAATCAGGACGACCTGGGCCCGGATGGCGGGATGCACGGCGTTCAACCAGGGGACTCGCCGGTGGGGGATTCCCGGGCGCGGGATCCGGTGGCCGCCGATGAGATCCGCCGTCAGGTGCGCGCCGATTACACCCTGGTCGTCCAGGCCGGCGGTAGATCCGGCTGCTGTGGTCCGTCCCCCAGTTGCTGCGGCGAGGCCCCGACGGTCAGCATCCAGACCCTGTCCTCCCTGCGCCTGGGCTACAGCCAGGCCGAACTGGACCTGATGCCCGAAGGGGCCAACCTGGGCCTGGGCTGCGGTAATCCGGGCGCCATCGCCGCCCTGCAACCCGGCGAGGTGGTGGCCGACCTCGGCGCCGGCGCCGGCATCGACGCCTTCCTGGCCGCCCGGGCCGTGGGGCCGACCGGGCGCGTCATCGGCGTCGACATGACCCCGGAGATGATCAGCACGGCGCGGCGCAACGCCGCCGCCAGCGGCTTCGACAACGTGGAATTCCGCCTTGGGGAAATCGAGCATCTGCCGCTGGGCGATGCGACGGTGGACGTGATCCTGTCCAATTGCGTCATCAATCTGTCCCCCAACAAGCCCCAGGTCTTCCGCGAGGCCTTCCGCATCCTCAGGCCCGGCGGCCGCCTGGCCCTCTCCGACGTGGTGGCCACCGCCGACCTCCCAACCGAATGGCGCGACGATCCTGTCCTGCATTCCGGGTGCATGGCCGGCGCGGCCAAGATCGAGGACCTGGAGGCCATGCTGGCGGCGGCGGGCTTCAGCCAGATCGCCATCCAACCCAAGGATGAGTCCAAGGCATTCATCCGCGACTGGGCGCCGGGGCGGGGTGTCGAGGAGTATCTGGTGTCGGCGACCATTGAGGCGATCAAACCGGCACACACCGATCGTGTGGCCACTGATCGGGCAACCAGTGATCGGGCGGATCGAAGCGCGGGTGTTTAGCCGCTTCGGACACCTCATAGACTGTCCTTTCAGTCAGATTCTCAGACGGTTAGGCGTTTATTAGGAGTCCACCATGGCCTGGCTTTATCTGTTCGCGGCGGGGGTCTTTGAATGGGGCTGGCCCGTGGGCCTGAAATACGGCTGGACCGCGGAGGGCCTGCGCTGGGGCTGGATTGGTTTCGCCATCCTGTGCATGGTCGGTAGCGGTGCCCTTCTATTGCTCGCCCAGCGCGGCATTCCCATGGGCACGGCTTACGCCATCTGGACCGGCATCGGCGCGGCGGGCACCTTTCTCATCGGCATCTGGCTCTTCGGGGAAGCGGCCAGCCTGGCGCGGTTCTTCTTTGTCGGCCTGATCCTCATCGGTATCCTGGGGCTGCGGATGACATCGCCATCCTAGGGTCAAGAGGGTCCTTTCCCTCAGGTTGCGAATGGCATGGATATTGCTTATTTCGACGCTGGCCGTGACTACCTGGTCGATAAATACCAGTAGCCACTATCAAAAGTTTTTTTCCTGCCGGGTAAACCATTCCCGATTTTTCACGGGATGCTGGCGGTGATTGCGTTCACCGCGGCACTCTTGCATTCCTCATCATCAACTGCCGTCGCACAGCCCCAGAGGGACTTTGCGCGGCAAGATCTCGTCGGCTAGGTTGGGATGGCCCGAAGACGCCGGGATCGGCGTGGTGGCTGGGGGGCCGTGACATCATCAGGCCTGCTGTTCTTACCCAGGGGTTGGCCTATGCGCAACGTCATGGGAGGCTGGTGTTCACCGGGCGTAGGTCTGATCCAGGTAATCCAGATGCATCGGCATCTTCAGGGCGTGGGGGCGCAGGCCCTGGACCTGGCGCACGACCTCCTCCCGGTCCATGCCCGCCTCTAGCAGGAGGATGGCGGCCATGAAGCCAGTGCGTCCAGAACCGCCGCGACAGTGGATGGCGACGGTGCCCTGCTGCTCCAGCAGCGATAGCAGGGTCTGCTTTTGAGCGGCAAAGGCGGTGGCAAAGCGTTCATCCGGGGCGTGATCGTCCTCCACCGGCAGATGAAACCACTGGATGTCCAGAGTGGCGCATTGCTCGGGCAGGGACTCGGCGGCGAACCTGGCCAGCTCGTCCTCTGGCATGAGGGTGATCAGGGCCTGGGCGCCGGCGTCCTTGAGGGTGGCCACCGCCTCGGCCAAGGTCGTGTCCTTGGTGCCGGGGCAGGGGGTGAAGATGAGGGTGCCACCGCTGGCCAGGTTCAGTTTGTCATAGGGATGGGGCATGAGGGGTTCTCTGTGACAGGGGGTGTGAAAGGGTAAGGGCAGAGCGCGTGGGCGCAGGGTGCTTGGGGAAACAAAGGTGCGGTCAGGACAGCATCTCCAGCAGGGTCCGGAGTTCTCGTGCTTGGTTCGCCAGGCGGTTGGCCTCGACGATGACGCTTCCCTGTTTGCAGGCGCGCAGGCGTTGCACGGAGGCGTCGAGCGCCTCGCCGTGCTGGAGAAGCTGGCCTTGTAAGCGGTTGATGCGTTGTAACTTGCTCAGCACGGCTTGGCGCAGCTCCTCCACGGCCGCGTCCCGCGCCGCCGGGCCCGCGGCCTCGTGGAGTTTGCGCAGGGCGGTCGCTTCGCTCATGGCGGCCTTCCACCATTTGACGAAGTTCGTGCGGTGGTCGGCTAGGGTGTTGAGCGATTCCGCCATGGCGTTGATCTCGTCGCGGGCGCCGGGTGCGGTGGGAATGCGCTCGTTCGGGCTCTCGTGGGTCAGGCGGTCAAGGAGGCCGGCCATCTGCCTCACCGGGCGGACGATGCCCCGGGTAAGGAAGAGGGTGAAAAGGATACCCAGGATGACGGCACCCAACACCACCAGCAGATTAATCCGTTCCTGGCGGGCGGTGGCCGCGGTCAGGCGGGTGGACTCGGCCGCTAGGTCCTGGCTGGCCTGGTCCAGATGCAGGCGCGACAGGGGCGCGAAGTCCGTGGCGGCTTGATTGATGGCCTGGGTCAGGGTCGCGACCTGGTCATTCTGCGCCACCAGGGCGAGAAAATGGTGCTCGTAGTTATCCAGCAGGCCGTTGAGCTGCGCCTGGTCCTCGGCGTGGATGGCGGAGGCGGCAATCTGTCCCCGGATCTTGCCGACCAGTTCCTGGACCTCCTGGACGTAGCCAACATCACCGCGCATCAGGTAATCCTTTTCGCGGCGCCGCATCTGCAGAATGGTGGTTTCCAGTCCAGGGACATAGTTGGCGGCGAGGATGGCCTCCAGACGGTGGCCAGCATCGCGGAAGGGGCCCTTGCCACCAGGGACCTCGTTGCCCGCCGCCAGGGTGCGGGCATAGTCCTCGAACGTAGTGGCATAGATATCCAGTTCGGCAAGCAGGGCCTGGCGCACCTCGGGATAAAACTCGGTGCTGGCGGTCAGGTCCCGGAAGCGGTCAATGAGGTTGCGGACGCGCTCGGCATATTGCGTCTCGCCACGCAACAGCAGGTCCTTCTCTGACCGCCGGATCTGCAGCAGGGTCACATAGAGTTCGCCGGCGTTGAAGTTGCGGGAGCGCTGTTGGAGTTCGTGGACCGCGCGGCGAAAGGTCCCCTGCTGGCCGCTGTCCTCATCCAGTCCCTTGATCCGCCAGACCTCGATGAGTTCAGCGAGATTATCCAGGTAACGGCTGGCCAGCGGGCTCATGGTCTGGGCGGTGGTGACCAGATCCTCATCGGCGGCGAGGCCCCGAATCTGCTGGAGCAACTGCTGGGCTTCACGCCGCGCTTGGGTGGCATCGGCCTCATGGCGCTGGAGGAGGAACCGGGACTCCGCCAGGCGGGCCTGGTTGAAATGATTCTGGATAGCGAGGGCCCGGTCGACCCGGGTTACGAACAGGGATTGGAGTTGTTCGTAACCGGCGACCAGCGCTGCCTGGCCCTGGTGATACTGCCAGATGGCCGCCAGGTAGAGGAGGCCGACCAAGGCGAAGCCGAGACCGAGTTTCTCACCGATACGCAAACGGCTGGCGAAGTTGTCCATCGTTACCCCGGGAATGAGCAGTGGTTGGGCATGAGGGTCAGCCAACGAGTCTGTCAGGTCTACAGCCAACCCGATCAACGTAAAAAAGAGGGTCCTTTGCCGGCGACATCGTGCCGGGCACTTACTCAGTCTCTCCAGCCGGTGCTGGTGCGCCAAGACGCTGAAGCAGATCCGCGACCCGGAGACGAATGTCATCCCGGCTGGCACGGAACACGGCCAGGGTTTCCTCCTCGTTACCACTGGCCTTGGCAGGGTCCGGCAGGGGCCAATGCTCCTTGCGGGTACCGGGAGGCAGGAGGGGACAGGTCTCCTCGGCATCGCCGCAGACGGTGATGACCAGATTGGCCCACTGAAGGTGGTCGTTGGACAACTCCTTGGAGGCTTGTCCGGCGATGTCCACGCCAGCTTCGGCCATGACGGCGATGGCCCGCGGGTTCTGGCCCTGGGGGCTGAGACCCGCGGATTGGGCGGCCACGCGGCCCGCGCTCAGGGCCCGTAGCCAGCCCTCGGCCATCTGCGAGCGGCAGGAGTTGCCGGAGCAGACAAATAAGACTTTGGTTGTCATGATGTTGCCTCTAACCAATGGCTGCCGGGGCTGACAGAAAGCACATGGCGTGGGAAAGCGATGAGGTGGTGGGAGCCGATGTTCACGGTCGTGTCCGCTGCTCCAGTGGAGGTATCTATATCCAGTTAGACAAATATACGAATGAGCGCATGCCAGGGCAAGCGCTCATTCGTGCCACCCGATTGGTGGCCGCGCCATGCCCTTTCTACCCCCCCCAAGTGAGCAGATCCCCTGCCGTGGTCGTCCACCGCCGCTACCCTGTCGTCGGCCGGAGGGCTGCTAAACTTGACTTTGCGGCATCCATTACCCGGAGGACATGATGGCTAGCAATTTCAAAGAAGCCCTGGAGACCCTGGTCAACCAGCGGATCGCGGCGGGGGAGGATCCTCAGGACTTGTTCGAGGAACTCATGCACGAGGCCAATCTCGTCTTCGGTCATTACAACCTGGAGTATGAAATTGGCCTCTTCACCAAAGGGGAGAAAAAAGACTAGACCCGTTCCAGCCCCCGGAAACCAGGTTGCATCCTGGTCCGGGGGCATGTTGCCGCCTTGTTTTAGAGCGCGAACTCCTCGTCGTAGGGCTGGTCCCCCGTGACCACCGGCAGGGTGAAGGCGCGGTCCCAGACCCCCCAGCCGCCATCCACCAGCCGGATGTCCCGGTAGCCCAGGGCGTGCAGTTGCAGCCAGCCCAGGCTCATGCGGAAGCCGTCGTGGCAGTAGAGGTACACCGTCTTGTCCCTTGGCACGGCCTGGTAGAGCGCGGCCAATTCACCCTCGTCCCGCCACTTCTGGGTTAGTGGGTCGGTGCCGTCCAGGGAGACGACGTTGATGGCGCCGGGGATATGGCCGCCCTGCACCGAATGGCGGATGGTCTCGCCGCTATACATGTCGGCGGGGCGAGCGTCCACCAGCACCACGCCGGGGTCGCGGCGGGAGACCACGTCGTCATAGACGTCCGTCCAGCGCACGAAGAGGGCGGGGTCGGCCTCCTGGAGGGTCACGCCGCCGGGGGCGGGCGCCGGGGTCGGCTCCGTGGTCAACTCGTTGAGGCCGCTCCACTCCAGGGCGCCACCGTTGAGGATTTTCACTTGGTCGAGGTTGAAGCCGTGGAGCTGCAACAGGTAGTAAAGGCGGGCGGCCAGGGCGGAGCGGGCATCATCATAGAGGACCAGGGTGGAGTCATCGTTCACCCCCCAGCGGCGCAGGGTCGCCTGGAAGGCATCCCGGGACGGGAAGGCCATGATGGCCGGCCCCTGATTGTCCCCCAGGTCCTTGAATCGTTGCACCTGGATGGCGCCGGGGATGTGGCCGACGGTCAGGTAACGGTGGGGGTGATAGCGCACCTCCAGTACTATGAGCTTGGGATTATTGTCCCGTTCGGCGGCGAGCCAGTCGGCGTCGACCAGAAAGTCCGGGGCCGCTTGGGCGGCGGGGGCGAAGGAGAGGATGGATAGGAGGACGGGAATCAGTAAACGACTCCCGAGCAGCTGGACCGTGGAAAGGGAACGAAAGGTTCTTGTCATCTGGATCACTCCTCGTGGAAAAAGGCCGCGGGGGGCCTTCAGGTGGTTGCCGCTAGGGGCTGGCAGTCAGTCATATCAGGCGACTCCAGCTGTCCTCAGATCGGCTGCGGCTCACGCAGCGACTGAGGTGGGCAGGCCACAAGACATTACTCGCTGTCATTGGTAAGCCTCTGCTTTTTATATACCCCGATCCGCCATAGCCCAAGGCCAAGCATCAGGGACAGTAATAATGTCATGCCGTACTCAAGCCACGGGCGCATGCCTCGCGTCAGCATTGGGTGGCTCAGCCTTCCGCTTTGACCTGATGGGATTGCGGCTGGGGCGGCGTCATGGCCTCCATGCCCATGACGCGGTCCCGGGCCTCGACAGGGATGGCGACATGGCCGGTGGGCAGGCCGTCGGCCGCCAGGCGTTCACGGATGAAGGCCAGGTCCTCCTCGCCCATGATCCGGCCTGCGAACTGCTGGCGAAGGCGCTCGATCTCGGGGTCAACCTCGCCCATGGCCCTTCCGTTGTCGCCTTCCAGCCTTTCCGCTGTGTTGGCCGGTTCGGTCAGGCTTGCCAAATCGGTCAGCACGGCGGTTTCCAGGATGCGTGCCAGGGCCAGATAGGGGTTGTGGCTCAGGCCGAAACGGATCTCGGCCGCCGCGATGTCCTCGCGGAATGGGCGGACCCAGCGGGCGACGAAACTCTGCAAAAACTCGGCGGCGGATAAGGGTGGTTTAGCCTGGCCTGCCACAAAGGTGGAGGCGGACACAGGGGGGGTGGTCTGCCCTTCCGCCGCGGCCATCTCGGCGCCGAGCAGCCAGGCGACAAATTCCAGTTGCACGCTCAGGTGATCCGGCAGGTCCGGAAAGCCTTCGTCCTTTTCCAGCCCGCAGCGCTGATAACAGGTTTCCATGGCGCGGACGCTGCCACCACCAACCGCGCCGTCCAGATAGACGCCGGTGTTGAGGGCGGGGTGACGGTCGCCCGGGACCAGGAAGAGACGGGAATAGGTGACGAGCAGGGACTCGCCGTCCGGAACGGTGGCGATGGCGGCGCGATAGTCGGCCAAGGCGTCCGCCAGGTTATAGCCGCATTCCGCGGCCAACTCCTGGAGATCCGCGGGCAGTTCCTCGCGCAGCAGGGCCAGGTCCCCGCTGCGGCCAGAAGGATTCGCTATGGGGTTCATCGTATTACCGGCCAATAACTATCTCTTGGGGTCAGTTGGGGAGTCCGTGGCCGTCATCCGGTGCACTCTAGTCCGCGGCACTCCCAAATACAAAAAATGGCGAAGACAAAAAAATGGCCAGGCCGCGGGGGGCGGTCTGGCCAGAGGGGGGCGAGTGCCCCCGACCTTCTTATTCCTCGCCCAGGTGCAGGACCAGTTCGCCGAAGGAGTTGACGATATTGGCCAGGAAGATGGCGATCAGCAACAGTAGCCACTCGGTGGAGGATGGGGCGTAGCTCAGGAACTCCGGAGCCCAGGAGCCCTTGAACAGGGGTACCAGTTGCCCACCGATGATGTACTCATAGCGCGACACCAGCAGGGCCACCATCACCAGGAAGGCGGACAGGATCTGGGCCCAGGCCTGGGTGCGGGTGCCGCCATTGAGGAGCAAGAAGAGGGGCAGTAGGAGCCCAAGCACCACCTCGGCGAGGAACAGCGGCGAAGCGGCCAACTGCTGCCAGACCTGCAAGCCCTCGGCATTGCCGTAGAGGCCATTGGTCAGCCGCGCCAGCACAAACAGGATCTGGATGAAGATGACCAGGGCGAAGAGGGCCGGCAGGCGGTCATTGAACAGTTGCCGCAGTCCCTGGGGCATGTCGCTGGCCTTGAAAACGTAAGCGAGGTAGGAAAAGAAGTAGATAAAGGCCATACCCCCCAGCAGGGACTCGAAGATGAAGCCCACTGGGATATCGCCGGAGGCCCAGAAGGGCCGGAAGCTCTGGGAGCCGTAAACCACGCCGGCGATGGCCGTTACCGCCAGGGCCAGGACCAGGCTGAGGATGGCATTCCCGCGCACCGCCGCCAGGGACCAGCCGGCCTGCATGGTCCGGGCCAGCAGCGCCAGCAGGGACAGCACATAGAGGACG
>JAGVUH010000336.1 GCA_019136395.1 Gammaproteobacteria bacterium | reverse complement strand
GGCGCGGGGCTCAACGTCGAGTACCTCTACGCCTTCGCCCTGCGCCGGGAGGGTAAATCGGTTCTGGTCCTGCGCTTCGAGGACCCGGATCGGGCGCTTCAGGTCCTTGACGCCGCCGGTCTGCGCGGGACGGCGGCGGAGGAACTGTTCAGCCACCTGCCCTAGCCTCGCCTTCCTCATGTAACCGCCCTTCCTCTCACCTCTCCCCGTCCCTGCCTGACCTGGGCATGGTGAGTCTGGCGGAAGGACCGACGGTCCGCCACGGGCCCCCATGGGGGACGAGAGGAGGGGTGAAAGATTCGCCTTTGAAGAGTACCCGTCTCATGCCAACCACCGTCCCCGCCAGCGACCACCGTATCTACGACCCCGCGGAGACCCTGCCCCGTCCTGAACTGGCGGCCCTGCAACGGGAGCGGCTGCGCGCCCTAGTCGGGCGGGTCGCCCAGGTCCCCTTCTATCGCGATCACCTGGGGCGGCACGATCTCACCTCAAGCAGCATCCGCTCCCTGGACGACCTGCGGCGGCTGCCCTTCACCACCAAGGCCGATCTGCGCCAGCATCAGCCCCTGGGCTTCCTGGCGGTGCCCCGCGCGGACGTGGCGCGCATCCACGGCTCCTCCGGGACCACCGGGCGGCCCACCTTCGTCGCCTACACGGCCCGGGACCTGCAGACCTGGGCCGGGCTCTGCGCCCGCTTCCTGGTGGCGGGGGGGCTCAGGCCGGAACACACGGTGCAGATCGCCTTCGGCTTTGGCCTCTTCACCGGTGGCTTCGGCCTCCACTACGGGGTCGAGCGGGTGGGGGCGGCCGTCATCCCCGCCGCTTCCGGCAATACCCGGCGGCAACTCGACATCATGCGGGAGCTGAACCCCGAGGTCCTGGTCTGCACCCCCAGCTATGCCCTGACCATCGCCGATGGCGCCCGCGAGCTGGGGATCGACCCGCGCGCCCTGTCCCTGCGTTTCGGCCACTTTGGCGGCGAGCCCTGGACCGAGGACATGCGCCGGGAGATCGAGGACCAGCTCGACATCCAGGCCTTCAACAACTATGGCCTCTCGGAGATCATCGGCCCGGGCGTCAGCGGTGAGTGCGCCGCCCGCCATGGCATGCACATCCAGGAGGACCACTTCCTGGTGGAGTGCCTGGACCCGGAGACCCTGGAGCCGGTGCCCGAGGGCGAGCCCGGCGAACTGGTCATCACCACCCTGACCCGCGAGGCCTGGCCGATGCTTCGCTATCGCACCCGCGACATCGCCCGGCTGTGGCGCGAACCCTGCCCCTGCGGCCGCACCACCATGCGCATGAGCCGGGTCGCCGGGCGCAGCGACGACATGCTCATCATCCGCGGGGTCAACGTCTTCCCCTCCCAGATCGAGGAGGCCCTGCTGCGGGTGGAGGGCACCACGCCGCACTATCTCATCGAGGTCGACCGCCCCGGCACCCTGGACCGGGTCAGGGTCCAGGTGGAACTCCGCCCCGAGCTCTTCTCCGATCGCATGGACCGGATGCAGGCCCTGCGCGAGCGCATCGCCCGGGAGATCCACACCGTCGCCGGCATCCGCGCCGAGGTGGCGCTGGTGGAGCCGCGCACCATCGAGCGCTTCGCCGGCAAGGCCAAGCGGGTGGTGGACCGGCGCAACCTGAGCACCGACTGATATGGTCGCCAAGGCCGTCCGGGAAGCGGTGATCGAGACCGATTTGGAGCCCCTAATGACGATTCGCGCGGCCAGGCCCGTGGCCGCGCGCCAACTGGCACTTGTGCCAATTAAGACGGGCACCACATTGATCCGTTCAGAAAAAGAACATCACCACCAACGCGAGGAAGACTCCACATGATTTACGCCAATCCCAACACCCCCGGCGCCGTCGTCCACTTCCGCGACCGTTACGACAACTTTATCGGCGGTCAGTGGGTGCCCCCGGTCAAGGGTCAGTATTTCGACAACGTCTCGCCGGTCAACGGCCAGGCCTTCTGTCAGGTCGCCAGATCCTCGGAAGAAGACATCGAGCTGGCCCTGGACGCCGCCCATGCCGCCAAGGCGGCCTGGGGCGCCACCTCGGTGACCGCCCGTTCCAATATCCTGCTCAAGATCGCCGACCGCATCGAGGCCAACCTGGAGATGCTTGCCGTGGCCGAGACCTGGGACAACGGCAAGGCGGTACGCGAGACCCTCAACGCCGACGTGCCCCTGGTGGTGGACCACTTCCGCTACTTCGCTGGCTGCATCCGCGCCCAGGAAGGCAGCATCGGCGAGATCGACGGCCATACAGTCGCCTATCACTACCACGAGCCCCTGGGCGTGGTCGGCCAGATCATCCCCTGGAACTTCCCCATGCTCATGGCCGCCTGGAAGCTGGCCCCGGCCCTGGCCGCCGGCAACTGCGTGGTCCTCAAGCCCGCCGAGCAGACCCCGACCTCCATCCTGGTCCTGGTCGAACTGATCGCCGACCTGCTGCCGGCCGGCGTCCTCAACATCGTCAACGGTTACGGCCACGAGGCCGGCAAGGCCCTGGCCACCAGCAAGCGCATCGCCAAGATCGCCTTCACCGGCTCGACCCCGGTGGGCGCCCTGATCATGAAGTACGCCGCCGACAACATCATCCCCTCGACGGTGGAACTGGGCGGCAAGTCGCCGAACATCTACTTCGCCGACGTCCTGGATCAGGAGCCGGCGTTCGTCAGCAAGTGCGTCGAGGGCGCGGTCCTGGCCTTCTTCAACCAGGGCGAGGTCTGCACCTGCCCCTCGCGCCTGCTCATCCAGGAGTCCATCTACGACCGCTTCATCGACCTGGTCATCGCGCGCGCCAAGCAGATCAAACGCGGCAACCCCCTGGACACCGAGGTCATGGTCGGCGCCCAGGCCTCCCAGGAGCAGTACGACAAGATCCTGGACTACATCAAGATCGGCCAGGACGAGGGGGCCAAGGTGCTGATCGGCGGCGAGGCCGAGGCCCTGGCTGGTGAACTGGGCCAGGGTTATTACATCCAGCCGACCCTACTCAAGGGCACCAACGACATGCGCGTCTTCCAGGAGGAGATCTTCGGCCCCGTGGTCTCGGTGACCACCTTCAAGGACGAGGCCGAGGCGGTGGCCATCGCCAACGACACCGAGTTCGGCCTGGGCGCCGGCGTCTGGACCCGCGACATGAACCTGGCCTATCGCATGGGCCGCGCCATCCAGGCCGGTCGCGTCTGGACCAACTGCTACCACCACTATCCGGCCCACGCCGCCTTCGGCGGCTACAAGAAGTCCGGTGTTGGCCGTGAGACCCACAAGATGATGCTCGACCATTACCAGCAGACCAAGAACCTGCTGGTGAGCTACGACGTCAATCCGCTCGGCTTTTTCTGACCTCCCGCTGTTGGGTGATCCGTCCTGGTCAGCCGTTATCCCGGCGGCTGGCCCGGGCGGAGATGGCCGACGGATTAGCGTGAAAGTCACGGGGAAGCCTCTCATGTACTGGGGTGTGGCTGGCCCATCTCATGGGAGTTAGCGTGAAACTCACGGCAAAGACTCTCATTTTCAGGGGGGTGGCGCGCCTCCTTGTGCCAGTTAGCCGGTCATCAAGTCCCTCCCTGTTCTCCTCCGGCCAGCCAGTCCCCGGGACCATTCGGCAACCCCTGATCCTTCACGTTCTCCAACCCAGCCCTTCCACCCAAACGAGGGGCTGATGGCGTAACCCATTGCATTCCTCCGGTGATTTGATGACAGGCAAGAATCCAAGGAAATTGCGAAATTAATGAAATGGCAATATAAGAATAACGGCTTTTACCGGATGGCTATTTGCTGGTTCTAATTGACAAATGTCAATCAAATGCGAAATAGCCGGCCTGCCATCCCCGTGAAGTTACCCAGGATGCACTGCTTCAGACTGCCCTGCCAAGCCCCTATTTCCGCTAGCTTTCGCTGATTAATGCCTAAAATCAGGATAATGGAATCTTGCCCCATGACGGATTAGAATAAAATATAAAAGAGTACTTTACTCGGTTGACATTCCCCTGTGTTGTTCAACACTATTCGGCTAGCGAATCACAGAATGTTCGCCCACCACAGGGGAAAAGCCGATGCCGACCACCGAGACCTTCTATGGGGTCATGCGGAGCCAGGGAATCACCCGCCGCAGTTTCCTCAAATTCTGTAGCCTCACCGCTACCGCCCTGGGACTGGGCCCCGCCGCCACCGCCCAGTTGGTGCACGCCATGGAAACCAAGCCACGGATCCCGGTGATCTGGCTCCATGGCCTGGAGTGCACCTGCTGCTCGGAATCCTTCATCCGCTCCGCCCATCCCTTGGTCAAGGATGTGGTGCTGTCGATGATCTCCCTGGATTACGACGACATCATCATGGCGGCCTCCGGGCATCAGGCCGAGGCGATCCTCCACGAGATCCGCGACAAGTACAAAGGCAACTACATCCTGGCGGTCGAGGGCAATCCGCCCCTCAATCAGGACGGCATGTCCTGCATCATCGCCGGCAGGCCCTTCCTCGAACAGCTCAGGGAGATGGCGGCGGACTGCAAAGCGATCATCTCCTGGGGCTCCTGCGCCTCCTGGGGTTGCGTGCAGGCGGCCCATCCCAACCCGACACAGGCAGTGCCGGTCCATAAGGTCATCCACGACAAGCCCATCATCAAGGTCCCGGGCTGCCCGCCCATCGCCGAGGTCATGACGGCGGTCGTCGCCTATATGCTGACCTTCGACCGCATCCCCGAACTCGACCGCCAGGGCAGGCCGAAGATGTTTTACGGTCAGCGTATCCACGACAAGTGCTACCGCCGGCCCCACTTCGACGCCGGCCAGTATGTCGAGTCCTGGGACGACGAGGGGGCGCGCCGCGGCTACTGCCTCTACAAGATGGGCTGCAAGGGCCCGACCACTTACAACGCCTGTTCCACCGTGCGCTGGAACGACGGCGTCTCCTTCCCCATCCAGTCCGGCCACGGCTGTATCGGCTGCTCCGAGGACGGTTTCTGGGACAAGGGCAGTTTCTACGACCATGTGACCGACACCCGGGTCTTCGACATCGAGGCCAATGCCGATCGTGTTGGCATGGCGGCGGCCGGTGTGGTGGGGGCCGCGATCGTCGCCCACGCGGCGGTGACCGCCATCAAGCGCGGCCGCCAACCGGCCGAGGTCGCCGCCAGCGGTCCGGTCGGCACCGTTGGCAGCGTTCAGGATCAGGCCCAGCAGCAACAAGGTGAGCGTTCATGAGCATCCAGACCCCCAACGGCTTCACCCTGGACAACTCCGGCAGACGGGTCGTGGTCGACCCGGTGACCCGCATCGAGGGTCACATGCGCTGCGAGGTGAACCTGGACGAGAACAACGTCATCCGCAACGCCGTGTCCACCGGTACCATGTGGCGCGGGCTGGAGGTCATCCTCAAGGGCCGCGACCCACGTGATGCCTGGGCCTTCACCGAGCGCATCTGTGGCGTCTGCACCGGCACCCATGCCCTCACCAGCGTGCGGGCGGTAGAGGACGCCCTCGGTATCAAGATCCCCGAGAACGCCAACTCCATCCGCAACCTCATGCAGTTGACCCTCCAGGCACACGATCACCTGGTGCATTTCTATCACCTGCATGCCCTGGATTGGGTGGATGTGATCTCGGCCTTGCAGGCGGACCCCAAGGCGACCTCCGACCTGGCCCAGTCCATCTCCTCATGGCCCCTGTCCTCGCCGGGCTATTTCCGCGATATCCAGAACCGGCTCAAGCGCTTCGTGGAGTCTGGCCAGCTCGGCCCCTTCATGAACGGTTACTGGGGCAATCCCGCCTACAAGTTGCCCCCCGAAGCCAACCTCATGGCGGTGACCCATTACCTGGAGGCCCTTGACTTCCAGAAGGAGATCGTCAAGATCCACACCGTCTACGGTGGCAAGAACCCCCACCCCAACTGGCTGGTGGGCGGGGTGCCCTGCGCCATCAACGTCGACGACACCGGCGCCGTCGGCGCGGTCAACATGGAGAGGCTGAATCTCGTCTCCTCCATCATCGATCGTACCATCGAGTTCATCGACCAGGTTTACCTGCCGGACCTCCTGGCCATCGCCTCCTTCTACAAGGACTGGACCTATGGCGGCGGCCTGTCCAGCCAGTCGGTGATGTCCTATGGCGACATCCCGGACCGGGCCAACGACCACTCGGCGGCCAACCAGCTCCTGCCGCGCGGCGCCATCATCAATGGCAATCTGGCGGAGATCCACGACGTGGACCTGCGCGATCCCGAACAGGTCCAGGAGTTCGTCGCCCATTCCTGGTACAGCTACCCCGACGAGAAGAAGGGACTGCACCCCTGGGACGGCATCACCCAGCCCAACTTCGTCCTCGGTCCCAACGCCAAGGGCACCAAGACCAACATCCAAGCCGTGGACGAGGGCGCCAAGTATTCCTGGATCAAGGCCCCGCGCTGGCGCGGACATGCCATGGAGGTCGGCCCCCTGGCCCGCTGGGTCATCGGCTATGCCCAGGGCAACCCGGAGTTCAAGGAGCCGGTGGAAAAGCTGCTCACCGACCTGAACCTGCCAGTCAGCGCCCTTTTCTCCACCCTGGGTCGGACCGCGGCCCGTGGCCTAGAGGCATCCTGGGCGGGGCACAAGATGCGCTACTTCCAGGATAAGCTCATGGCCAACCTCAAGGCGGGTGACAGCAGTACGGCCAACATCGACAAATGGGAGCCCGCCACCTGGCCCAAGGAGGCCAAGGGCGTGGGGACCACCGAGGCGCCCCGAGGCGCCCTGGGCCACTGGATCGTGATCAAGAACGGGCGGATCGAGAACTACCAGGCGGTGGTGCCGACCACCTGGAACGGCTCCCCGCGCGATCCGGCCGGCAAGATCGGTGCCTTCGAGGCGGCCCTGATGAATACCCCGGTGGCCGTGGCCGATCAGCCGCTGGAAATCCTGCGCACCCTGCACAGCTTCGACCCCTGCCTGGCCTGCTCCACCCATGTCATGAGCCCGGCGGGAGAGGAGTTGACGCGGGTCCTGGTGCGTTGATCCTCGGATCAGGGTGTCCTGGCGCACCCTGGTCATGACCCCCCATCGAGTCGATTCTGGAGGCGAACCACCATGACCACCGCCGACCCGACTGTCAGACAGACCGCAGTCTATGTCTATGAGGCCCCCTTGCGGGCCTGGCACTGGATCAACGCTCTGTCGATCACGGTCCTACTCATCACTGGTTATTTTATCGGCGCTCCCCTGCCGAGCCTGCCCGGTGAGGCGAGCGACCATTACGTGATGGGCTATATCCGCTTCGCCCATTTTGCCGCCGGCTATATCTTCGTCGTCGGCTTCATCTTCCGTATTTACTGGGCCATCGTCGGTAACAGCCATTCCCATCAACTCTTCATGCTGCCTTTCTGGCGCAAGCGGTTCTGGCGGGACCTCTGGCACGAGGTACGCTGGTACGCCTTCCTGGAAACGGAACCCCACAAATACCTCGGTCACAATCCCCTGGCCCATCTCTTCATGGTCGCCATCATCACCGTGGGCGGCCTGGTGATGATCGTCACCGGTTTCGCCCTCTACGCCGAGCAGACTGGATTGGGGAGTTGGCAGGACGAGCTCTTTGGCTGGGTCATCCCCTTCGTTGGCCAGAGCCAGGATGTGCGCATGTGGCACCACTGGGGCCTGTGGGTGATCCTGATCTTCGTCATGCTGCATGTCTACACCGCCATCCGCGAGGACATCGTCTCCCGTCAGAGCCTGGTCAGTACCATGATCAGTGGCTGGCGGATGTTCAAGGACGATCGGCCCTGAATGCCTGGCATCCTTCCCTTGGCCAACCCCAGAGTCCTGATCCTCGGTATCGGCAATGTCCTCTGGGCCGATGAGGGGTTCGGCGTCAGGGCCGTGGAACGGCTGGCCAGTCGCTACCGCTTCGGTCCCAACGTCAGGCTCCTTGATGGCGGTACTCAGGGGATTTACCTGCTGGATCAGGTCCGTTGGGCCGAGGTCCTGGTGGTCTTCGACGCCGTGGACTATGGTCTGGCCCCCGGCACCCTCAAGCGGGTCGAGGGGGCCGAGGTCCCCTGCTTCCTGGGGGCCAAGAAGATGAGCCTCCACCAGACCGGCTTCCAGGAGGTGCTGGCCCTGGCTGAACTGATGGGCGACTACCCCAGGCACTTGCTGCTGATCGGCGTGCAGCCGGTGGAACTGGACGACTTCGGCGGCAGCCTCAGGCCCGCGGTGAAGGCCTGCATGGAGCCAGCCCTGGCCTGCGCCCTGGAGTATCTGGCCACTTTTGGTGAGCGGCCCGAGCCAGTAGCGGCCGAGGGCGGCGGCCAGCCCCGGTCCCTGGATTTGCCCGACCCGGCCCTGGGCCTGGAGGTGTATGAGACTCACCGTCCCAGCGCCGCCCGTGCCTGGCGCCATGGCGATCCTCGTTTTCTGAGGGCCCGCGTTCTGACCCCGGGCCTTACTCCCGCATCAATTTCAGCATCAGTTTTAACCTCAGCCCCAGCCTCATCCCTAGCCACAGGCGCTGTCCCCGCCGCCGCTGCCTCCTCTGCCGCTCCCGCCCCCGCTGTTGCCGCCTTCGGACCTGCTTCCGGTTGATGTGTATCGGCATCCCCATGCAGGTCATTGAGGCCGGTCCCCACCGGGCCTGGTGTCAGGGTCCGGAGGAAGCCATCCCGGTTGACACCCTTCTGGTTGGGGAGCAGCCGCCCGGCACCTGGCTCCTGGTCTTTCAGGGCATGGCCCGCGAGGTCATGAGCGAAGACCGCGCCCGCCTGGTGCTGAACGCTCTGGAGGCCTTGCGGGCCGTGGCCCGGGGCGACGCCTTCGATCACCTCTTTCCTGATCTGGTCGGGCGGGAACCCCAGCTACCCGACTTCCTGCGTCCATCCTGACCACCGCGCAACCCCTATGTCCCCATTGCCATTCCCTGGCGGCTTCGTCGGTCCCGGCAGCCAGCCTGGAGAAGCGGACGAGGCCGTCCTCGATTTCCCGTCACTGCCCAAGGCCATGGCCGCCTATGCCCCTCCCTCCCTCCCAGAGCCTGACCGGGTGGAGCATCTCGGGCCGGCCCTGGGCTTGCTGAAGGCGCTGCACGCGGCCCTCGCGGACTATCGGGTAGGAGACCCGCCCCCGCGCTTCGATCTCACCCATCTGGATCCTACCAACCGGGAGATGCTGGAGCAGACCCTGGGAGAGGGCGAGGTGTCGGGCCGGTTGCTAGCGACGCCCGGAAGCGAACCCGGCGGGGATATTCAGGAGACCCGCCTTGCTGGACTCTGGTGGGTGCGTGAGCAAGATGCCTCCGGTAAAGTGGGGCGGGAATACCTGGAGATAGCAGACTTGCCGGCCTTGTTGCGGGACCGGGCCTTCGCCGGTGCCCTGGATCAGGTCAGCCTGCCCGACCCCCTCCCGCCGGGGGTGATGAATGGCCCCGGGGTCCTGGCGGAGATCAACGATCATGCCGGCCGGTTTTCCGGCCATCGTTCACCCCATCTCGTCAATCTGACCCTGCTGCCGCAAACTCCGGAGGATCTGATCCTGCTGGACCAGGTTCTGTCCCCCGGGACCCTCACCCTGGTATCACGGGGTTACGGCACCTGTCGGGTGACCGCCACCGCCCTGCGTCACTGCTGGCGGGTGCGCCATTTCAACTCGGAGGAACGATTGATCC
>JAGVUH010000414.1 GCA_019136395.1 Gammaproteobacteria bacterium | reverse complement strand
GATGAAGAATCAGTGGCTTAGCTGGGGGAAGCGGAGCGGTGCCCGGTGGCAGGCGTAAATCTTCAAATCGCTATTGCTAGGGTAACATATTGTTTAATATAATTAAAATAGTTTACGGCCGGGCACTAATTTCCTATCAGGAATGGATCGCAAAACAAATCAAGCAGCATGACAAGCTTCCAACGCTATTAGAATAAGAACAGGGCCTGATGGCTAAAGATCTCGTCCTCGTTGCAGATTGACAGTTTTCAACCGGAGTAGATGGGCGAACATGAAAGGTTAAGGCTGCCGAAGGATTGGGTGATGTGATTTGAGGTTGGTGTGGTTGGGGTCATTAACCTCACCAGTCCCAACAAACCATATCGCTTAGCCGGGCTGGGTATCAGCCACCTCCGTCAAAAAGGTACCCACCGCCTCCCCGTAATCCGCCGTATTGTGCAGTTGATGCCCGCCATGGGGCAGAACCACTACCTTTGCCGTACCCGCGGCGTCCCGGGCCACCCGGTAATCAAGCACCTCGTCATCTTCCGCGAGGATGAGCAAGCCCGGCGGGTCTGTCCGCAACGCCAACTGCTCCTCCGCCACATACGCCGCGCAATCCGCCACGGTCCAGGTGAAGGCCCCGCCGGTGTCGAAGCGGGTATTGGGGCCGAGGTACCGGCGCAGAGACTGGGAGGGTTGAATCGCCGGGTTCAGCGCGATCCAGGGCCGGCCGAGTTCCTGGCCCAGCCGGCGCGCCCAGAAGCCCCCCAGACTGGTCCCCATCAACACCAGCGGGGCGGTGGGGTCCAGATTCAGCCGAGCGAAGGCCGCCCGGTAGCCGACGGGCCGGTAGTCGCCGTCGGTGGCGATCAGGGCCACCTCATGCCCCAGCTCACGGATCAGGTCCGTCTTGGGAGTGGGACCCTGGGGACCGCTGGCGAATCCATGGAAATACACTACGGTTGTCATTGGACTGGCTCCTGAGGATTGGGGCCAGATATGGCCCCGCGTGCAAGACAGAGGGGAGAGGGTAGCACTCCCCTCCGGATCAATGGAGGGTGCGAGCGGCGGCGGGTTTATCCACCGGCGCTGGTGTCGCCCCCTCAACCCCTTCCACGGCGGGTTCCCCCTCGGCTGCCGGGGTGGTCATCTCGGCGAGGACCGCCGCCGCCGGGCGGCCGCTGATCGCCACCGCGGCCAAGGCCCCGATCCAGTGGCTGAGGAGGGCCTGCCCACATTGCAGCATGCGCACCACGAGGAGGCCGGTGGGGTTGGCGCCCTCGACTTCGGCGGACACCACCAAGCGGATGCGGCCCGACTCCGCCACAATCTCCAGATGACCGTGGCGGGCAGCGGCGTTGATGGCATTGACCAGCATGCACGCCTCGGGATAGTGCGCCGCCTTGACGCAAAAGGGCAGGTAGAGGAAGACGCTGATCGCGTCCGACTCTTCGTGGGTGTCGATGTAGACGGGGCAGGACTGGTCCTCGAGGTTGACCAGGGTCTTGAGCTGGCTGGTGCCCGCGGCCTCGTCGACGGTGATCTCGTCTTGCCACTCCAGTTGATCCAGGGCGTCCTGGACGATGCGGGACAAGCGGGTCATGGCGTTCCTCCCCGGTGATAACGGTATGGGCCAGACGCCCGAACGGGCGCTATCGGCGGCGACTGGTGGACAGGATAGCGGATCGTGGCGACAGAACGGGTCGCAGGGTTGACAGCGTCGAGGCCCCGTCTCACGGATGCCTGACGTGCATAGGTGGCTCATCGCCTGCCCGTTGACTGAGCCCCTACGAATCAGGCTCCAACAACCTTGACAACCACCAGCCTTCTGCCTGTCAATCCGCATGTTGACGACAGGCCATTCTGGGAAAGCTAGTTCAGGAAAATCATCAGGGGGGGGTATGTACGAACAGCAAGCCACGTCCATCGCCAGAGTCCTCGAAGGTCTCCGCCGAAAGCTGCTTGAGACGGGAACACGAAACCGGCTGATCCATGTCAACCGCGCTAACCAGCGGGCTAATTGCCTTAATATCATTAACGAAAAATCGGATGAGGTCTTTTCCCGTCTGCGTACACAGACCCAGCGGATGCGGTTCAAGGCGATGGGCAAGGACCGTGGTGCCACAGAACAGGAGATGACGCTGGCGTTGGCGCTGCCGGATGAAACGCTGCCCGTGGGATCGGACCGACATACCGACCCATTTCTTGAAACTCCCCTTGGTCCCGAGGCATTGGCTCGCCGCCTGTTGCGTCTCGCCCGTGATGCCAGGACCGCGGAAGAAGAGCAAGGCCTGAACATCCTCTTTCTCGCCCTTGGATTTCTGCGCTGGAAGGAGGCTTCTGGCTCCGACGTGCTCCGGGAAGCCCCCCTCGTACTGCTACCGATCGAACTGGTGCGGAATGAACGGACCTCGACCTTCGACATTCGTGCGCGTGAGGATGACATCCGGACGAATCTGCCACTTCAGGAGCGTCTGAGGCAGGATTTCAATATCGCCTTGCCGGAGATCGACGAGGAAGAGGGTTGGACGCCGTCCGCCTATATGACCAGGGTTGTCGAGTCTGTCTCGGGACACGCGGGTTGGTCCGTCGAGACCGACGGCATGCAACTGGGTTTCTTCTCCTTCGCCAAGTTGTTGATGCACCATGACCTCAATCTGGCCGCTTGGCCCGAAGATGTTCTTGATACCAATGACTTGCTAGCTGGACTGCTGGTGAAAGGCTTTGAACCGGATCAACCCCACTTCACTCTTGAGGACAAGCTGGACGCCCTCCTTGATCCAGCAGAGATCATTCAAGTCATCGATGCCGACGCCTCGCAGACCAAGGTGATCGAGGAAGTGCGCCGTGGCGCCAGCCTGGTGGTGCAAGGTCCCCCGGGCACCGGCAAGTCCCAGACGATCACGAACATCATCGCGGCGGCGGCCTATGATGGCCAGAGCGTCTTGTTCATCGCTGAAAAGATGGCCGCGCTCTCCGTGGTGCATCAACGACTCGTCAAGACGGGACTGGGTGACATCTGTCTCGAACTTCATTCTCGCTCCGCGAACAAGAAGGCGGTGGTTCAGGAACTGGGCCGCACCTTGTCAGCCAGCGCAAAGCCCCTGCCAACGGCCAATGACGTAGAGCGATTGCGGGCGACCAGGGATGAACTGAACCGGATTGCCGATCTGCTGCATCAGCCGCTGCCGCCTACGGGCGAAAGTCCATTTCGTGCGATGGCGGAAATCATCGGGTTTATCGGCCAAGGGACAATCCCACCATCCATCTCCCTGGCAGGCTTGGAGGTTCTGGCCAGAGAAGAGCGGACCCGTGCCTTGGCCGCGATACATCGCTATGTGGCGGCCCTCCAAGCCGCAGGCCCGCCGGAAGATCATCCTTTTCGCGGGACGACAGTCTACGATCTTCAGCCCTTCGATCTGGCCCGTTTGGACCTGGAACTGGATATTATACGCTAAGGTTGACGAAGCGCGGATGATCGAAGGTCTCACCGCGGGACAGGAATGGTGGCAATCACGCGAAGCGGCCGAGGGTACCTTCACGACAGCGGCCTGGACGGCCGATGTGGTGTCCATCCGCGCGGGGATTGCCAAAGGGCAAGCCTCCTTCCTGTCGCGGCTATTCGGTCCTTATCGTCGCGCATCGGCGGAATTGGCCAGTCTGCTTGCCGGACCCATGCCGCAGGCACCGCGGGATAGGTTGGCTTTGGTGGATCAATTAGCCGAGGTGCAGGCCTGTCGCCGCCGGCTGGCCGATGATGAGGACTGGCTGCAAAACGCGCTGGATGAACATTGGCGCGGGGAGCGCACCCCCTTTGCCACCTTCCTCGCCACGGCGCAATGGCTGC
Organism: Gammaproteobacteria bacterium; assembly: GCA_019136395.1. The sequence goes on along the minus strand of JAGVUH010000414.1, from coordinate 9,259 downwards.
GGGATATCAAGCGTGGAGGGAGCCTTTCCTCCGCCCAGGATGTCATCACCGCACTGGCGGCCCTCCCTGATCCGGCGGGAGTGGCGGCAGCGCTGCAGGCGCAGGTGAATGAGGCCCGCCTTGCCGCTGAGACGCCGCTTGGCAGACTGGGTTTGAATCTGCCCGAGGCGGGGCTGGGAACCGATCTTCAACGTAGTTCCCTGTCCAGGCTCATAACCGTTTTCACCGGGATGCGCGAGGCCAAGCTGGGGTACGTGGAATGGACCGACCTTGCCCGCGCTAGAGCGGCAACCGTCGAAGCTGGGGCAAAGGCCATCGTCGATGCCATCGTGACCGGTCGGTTGGACCCCACGCAAGCCGTAAGCGAATTTGCCTATGCGTGCGCCGCAGCGCGCTGGACCGCGGCGCGCCGCGCCCGGCCGGGTCTGGACCGCTTGGTAGAGTTTGACCGGCATGAACTGGTCAAGGTCTTCCGGGATCTCGAGCAGGAACGTCTGCAGATTGCCCAGACCTTGATCCTGGCAAAGCATTATGAACAGATGCCCCGAGGCGCTATGGGTGAGATGGGCGTGATTCTCGGTGAGATCCATAAAAAATCCCGACATAAGCCAATACGCTGGCTGATGGAGAATGCTGGTTCAATGGTCCAGCGGATCAAACCCGTCTTGCTCATGAGCCCGATCTCGGTCGCCCAGTTCTTGCCGCCGGGCCGTCTGACCTTCGACCTGGTGGTGATCGACGAAGCCTCGCAAGTTCGCCCCGAAGATGCCTTGGGGGTGATCGCCCGTGCGAAGCGGATCGTTGTGGTTGGCGACCAGAAGCAGCTCCCCCCGACCTCATTTTTCGACCGCTTGGTCGATGAGGAGGAATCGAACGACGACGAGGACGAGGAGATGCCCCTGGCGGCCATGGCAGCCGATATGGAGAGCGTCCTGTCTTTGTGCGAGGCCCGGGGCTTGCGATCCCGGATGCTCGAATGGCATTACCGGTCCCGTGATCCCTCACTGATCCGGGTGTCAAATGCCGAATTTTATGGCGATAGGCTGGTCTTGCCCCCCTCGCCCTTACAGATGGACGACCACTATGGCCTCAAATTCCATCGGATACCGGGGGTCTATGCCCGCGGTGGGAGTGGCCTGGGTCGTCAAGGCACCAACAGAATCGAAGCCCAGGCCGTGGTAAAGGCCATGGCCGACCATGCCCGTCATTGGCCTGACCTATCCCTCGGGGTCGTCTCCTTCTCCAAAGCGCAGGCCGATATGCTGACCGAGGAGTTGGAGCTTGAGCGGCGCGGTGATCCCATTCTGGATGGTTTTCTGCGTGAAGGCCGTCAGGAGGATGTCTTCGTCAAGAACATCGAAAATGTCCAGGGCGACGAACGCGACGTGATCCTGATCTCCGTTGGATACGGACCCCAGGAACCGAATGGCCGCCTGACGGCGATGACCTTCGGCCCGATCAACGCCGAGGGAGGCGAACGCCGGCTGAACGTGCTTTTCTCCCGTGCCCGTGTGCGCTGTGAGGTCTTTGCCTCCTTCGATCCCGGGGACATCGACCTCAACCGTACCCAGCGCGTAGGTCCGCGTGTACTGAAGCGCTTTCTGGAGTTCGCGAAGACCGGCATCATCGAAGAACATGTGCCGACGGGTCTCGTGGCCGACAGTCCCTTTGAGGAAGACGTGGCCACGGTGATACGGGGGCTGGGGTACGAGGCCGATCCACAGGTCGGCAGCTCGGGCTTCCGGATCGATATCGGTGTGCGTCATCCGGACCGGCCGGGGCAATATCTCGTTGCCGTTGAGTGCGACGGGGCTGCCTACCATGCCGCGTTGTGGGCGCGGGAACGGGACCGGTTGCGCCAGGACATCCTCGAAAACCTTGGCTGGCGTTTTCATCGCATCTGGAGCACCGACTGGTTCCATCGTCGTGAGCCGGAAATCCGCCGGCTGAAACAAGCCCTGGATGCGGCACGGATCGCTGCTCAGCACGGCATCACCGTGCGGGGGGCTAACGCTGGTGGTTTTCTCGCCCCGGTAGAACCCGAGGTGGTTGAGCAGCCACCCATTGATTTTGGGCATCTGCAACTTTCTGCCCCGCCATACCAAAAGGCTGAGATCAGCCTTCATTCCACCGTTGAACCACACCTGGCGCCCTTGTCGCAACGGATCAATCTGATCGTACGAGTCGTTGCGATCGAGGGACCCCTCCACCTCGAGGAGTTGGCGCGAAGAGTAGCGGCAGCCTATGGCAAGAAGAGCACGGGCCGACGGATCAAGGACGCGACCGTCGAAGCTGTCACCGTTGCCATTCGCCAGGGAAAAGGCATAGAGCAAGAAGGGAGCTTCCTGATGACCGCATCGCAAAAGGCCGAACCACCCGTGCGGGACCGTAACGCCATCCCCGCGGGTAACTCCTTGCTAAAAGCAGTCTATTTGCCACCGATGGAAATCCGAGCTGCCGCCTCCCGAATCCAACAAGAGAGTGGAGATATGGCGCCGGAGGAGATGGTCCGCGCGGTCGCCCGATTGCTGGGTTTTCTGAGAGTGGGTCCCGACCTGTCAAGCGTCATCGCCCAAGCATTGAACCCTGAATGACAGCAGCCCGGGATATCCCTCCGCTGTAGAGGTGCTGCCCGTCCTAGGCAAGGCGCAAGACGTGAACACAAGTACCCTCTTGAGCGACCCATCTCGTCGCACCCCTACCTTATCCTGGGTAGCGTCAACCGACATGAGGGTGCGTCTTGAAGCTCTACACCGTCCAACCGCTGTCCGTGTATGACCTCTTGTGCCAGGAGGGGCTCTTTCATTCGCGTCCCTTGGCCTATCCGGATTCACACTTGAACGCGCTTGAGGGTCGATTTGAGTGCACGCTGGCTTACGATTGGCTGATGGCCAACATGATGGCGCGTGGCCTCCCCCGACCCCATCCGGAGGTGTACCCGATCTGGGCTTTCTATCGCTGGTTGGGGATCAAGCGCCCCAAACCGGATCTCCGCTCCTCCGCCGTGAAACTCCCCCCGGAACTTGGCCGCCAGGTTCTGATGACGGTGGATATCCCCGAGGAACGGGTTCTGCTGTCCGACTTCTTTAGCTGGCATTCCTGTCTCAACTATTGGCACGCGGGACCGGTCAAGGCATCCAATGACTTCGACCGGCGGTGCCGTAAAGCGATCGACTACTGGGACCGCGGCGAACCCCTGCCCGAGCCCTTTCACCAGGAACTGGTGGCCAGTTGGGACCTGGTCCTCGATCTGGCCGCCGCCCGCCGCATCCAGCACTCGCGCAAGGATGACCAGGTCATCCAGGCGACCTTCTGGGAACTGGGGGCGGACGAGGTCACGGAGGCGGTGGCCTTTGGCGGGGGCGAGGTGCGCCAGCGCCTGCCCATCCCCCGCCGTGTGCGGTCCTGAGGTGCCGGGCCTGGGTCAGCGGCCCGGACCGTGGCGCCCCCCCTGACCGCGGGCTGCGGTCAGGCACAGGGGTCCGGTTGCGGGTCACCCCATTCAGCCTGCGGCCTCCTCCTCACCTGAAGCCGGAGCTGAAGCCTCGTCCTGCTCCAGTGCCGCCAGCACGTCAGCGGCTTGGCGATTGCCCACCGCCACCGCCGCCAGCTCCCCCATCCAGGTAAAGAGGCAATCCGCCCCGTAGCGCATCAGGTGCGCCACGAAGGCCCCGGTGGGGTTGGCGCCTTTGACATCGGCGCTGACCACCATGCGCAGGCGCCCGTTGTGCCGCAGAACCTCCAAGTGGCCATGGCGGGTGCGCGTGTTGATGGCATTGATCAGCAGGCAGGTCTCGGGGTAGGCAGCGGCCTTGGCGCGAAAGGGCGGATAGAAGAAGACCCCGATGTAATCCTTCTCCTCACGGGTGTCGATGTAGAGCGAGCAGGGCTGATCGTCGATGGTGATCAGGGTCTGAAGCTGGCTGGTGCCCGCCGCTTCGTCGGCGGTCAGCTCGCCCGCCCATTCCAGTTGCGCGAGGGCTTCCTGAACGAGGGTCCCGAGTCGGGTCATGGGCTTACTCCTCCGCACTGGCCGTGCGGGTGCTGGGTGGGGATGTGCAGTCAAGCGCGGGGGCGCGGGCCGGGGTCGGCACGGCACCCCCGGGACGCCGGGGCGCGGGCGACCTTGGCCCCAGCAGCGCCAGCAAGTCCGCCGGGGTCAGCCACTCGTCCGGGGCCGGCGTGACCGCTTCGGCGGGATACGGGTAAGACGGTTGCTCAGGTCGCAGTGGCATGGCGCACTCTCCAGGGGGGAAGGAAGCGCCAGGATAAGGGCCGGGTGCGACAGAACGGGTCGCGAGGAAAACATGTCTCCGCTGACACCATGCGACCCATTTGGTCGCACCCCGGGGCTATCCTGTTCCCCGTACCCCAGGCGCTCCCGCCGGGAAGCACCGCGGCGCGACCCGGCGCGCTTCCCTGCCAGATTGACCTCCCCCGGCCCGGCCCCGGATGGGATCATCCCCCACGCGCCCCGGTACGCTCCCCCTACGCCCCCGGAGATCCAACCATGCCCGACCCCCGTCTGGACGCCCTGCGCAACCTCATCCTCAAGGCCAAGCACGCCTACTATTACAGCGGCGAGCCGCTCATGAGCGACGCCGAGTACGACGCCCTGGAAGACCAGTTGCGCCTACTGGCCCCGGATGATCCGGTCCTGGCCCTGGTCGGCGCCCCGGTCTCCGGCGCGGACATGCTCACCAAGGCCCGCCATGCCCTCCCCATGGGCAGCCAGAGCAAGGTCAACGCCGAGGCCGAGTTTCGCCAGTGGCACCTCAAGGCCGGCGGGGGCGCCCTGCATGCCAGCCTCAAGGGCGATGGCGCCAGCGCCGCCGCCTATTACCGCGACGGGCGCCTGGTCCAGGCCATCTCCCGTGGCGATGGCACCGTGGGCGAGGACATCACCGCCAACGCCCTGCGCTTTGCGGGCCTGCCCGCCTGGGCCGGCACCCCGGAAGGCGGCTTCACCGGCGCCGTGCGCGTCGAGGTCATCCTCACGGTGGAGAACTGGACCCGGGTCGACCCCCTGCGCCAGAAGAACCCCCGCAACGCCGGCAACGGCATCATGGGGCGCAAGAACGGCCACCAGAGCGATCTCCTCACCAGCTACGCCTTCGACCTCGACGAGACCCGCGACGGCCAGCCGGTGCCCTTCGCCACCGAGACCGCCAAGGCCGCGCGCCTGGCGGAGCTGGGCTTCAACCTCATCCCCCAGCAACTGTGCCCGGACGCCGAGGCCGCCGTGGCCTATTTCCACCAGGTCGCCCGCGAGCGCGACCAGGTGCCGTTCTGGATCGACGGCATCGTCCTCAAGGTCGACGACCTCGCCACCCAGCGGGACCTCGGCGCCACCGCCGGCCGCCCCAAGGGCCAGATCGCCTGGAAGTTCGACTCCGCCGGCGCCGAGACCGTCCTGGAGCAGGTCCTGGTCAGCGGCGGCCACACCGGCGCCCTGATCCCCGTCGCCCACCTGCGCCCGGTCAACCTGGGGGGCACCACCGTCAGCAGCGCCACCCTGGGCAACTTCGACGAGATCGCCCGCCTCGACCTGGCCCTGGGCGATCGCGTCTGGGTGATCAAGGCCAACGACATCATCCCCAAGATCGTGCGCGTCACCGACCGTCCGTCCCAGCGCCAGCCCATTCCGGTGCCCAGCGCCTGTCCCTTCTGCGGCGGGGAGGTCGGGCGCAAGGTCACCACCAGCGGGACCGAGGGCGCCATCCTCGCCTGCCGCAACCGCGCCTGCCCGCAAAAATCCATCGGCAAGATCGCGCGCTGGATCAAAAGCCTCGACATCCTCGGCATCGGCGACGCGGTCCTCGAGGCCCTGGTGGAGCACTTCGCCATCGAAGATGCCGGTGACCTCTACACCCTGCGCGACCAGGCGGAGGCCATGGCTGAACTGATCATCAACCCGGAGAAGGAACTGCGCCTGGGGGCGAAACGCGCTACCAGCATCCTCGCCGCCATCGACGCCACCCGCACCCTGCGCCTGAGCCAGTTCCTCGGCGCCCTGGGCATCGAGGCCCTCGGTCAGCGGCGGGTGGAGCTGATGATCGCCGCCGCCGGGGGGGATCTGGACCGCCTGGACGACTGGCGTGGGGGCACCTTGCGCGACCCGGCCCTGGCGGCCCGCGCCGGGGTGCCCAACCTGGGCGGCCCGATCCAGGACGCCATCGATGCCCTGGCGCCGGTGATGGACAAGCTGCTGGCCAACGGCGTGGAGATTCTGCCCCCGGCGGAAGACCTCCACGCCACCCCCAACGGTGCCCGCCAGACCCTGTGCATCAGCGGCCGCTTGCCCAGCGGCAAGAAGAAGGCCGACTACCAGGAAGCCCTGGCGGCCCAGGGCATCGACCTGGTGGACAGCGTGACCCAGGGGCTGGACCTGCTGGTGCTCGCCGACCCCGATTCAACCAGCGCCAAGGCGGTCAAGGCGCGCAAGCTGGGGGTGCGGGTCATCGGCGAGGCGGAACTGATCGCCCTGGCGGCGGGTGGCCCTGCGACCTGATCTGTCGCTACCCTCGGTTAAGCTGACCCCATGACGACGCCGACAGGAGAGCAATTGATGCCCTATGCCCGCCGCACGCCTTCCCGGGACTACACCCCCTACTGGAACTACTGGTCCGAGGACAGCGCCGTCAAGCGCTGGACGCGGGAGCTGACCCAGGCCGCTGCCCACCCTGGCGACCGCGCGCGCTGGGCGCTCACCGGGCAGGCGGTGGTGGTGGAGCACGAGGACCTGGAGGTCATGGACGGCGTGCTGCATTGTGTGGCCAACATGGCGGGTCTGGCCTATCGGCGCGTGCCAGTGGCGGAGGTGGTCAGTGACTTCCCCGCCTGGGTGGAGGCCCTGCCGGAAGACACGCCCACCCTGGTCTATCTGGAGGCGGGCTTGTGGGTCGGTCCCGCCCTGGAGGACGACGCGGACGAGCTGGGCTTCCCCCGCGCCCTGGGCCACGACGAACTGGCGGCCGCCGCCTTCCGCCAGGCCCTGCGCGGCTTTCTGGCCGCCGGTTTGCCCCAGTCGCCCCTGGTGCTGGTCATCGCCCTCAAGTCGGTCGGCCACCTGGACCCCCAGTTGCGCCGCCAGGGGTGCTTCGACCGGCGCCTGGCCCTGCCCCACCTGGGCAACGAGGACCTGGCCCGGGCCTTCGTCGACGAACTGGGTCCCCGCCTGTTCGACCCCAGCGTGACCGCGGACCTCAACCATCTGGGCGCCCTGGTCCGCTACGAATTCGCCGACCACCGGCGCCGCAGTCTGTTGCACCAGGCCCTGCGCCGCTTGCAGTGGCGCGAGGGGCGTCCGGCCAGCTTCCAGGATCTGCTGCTGTTCGCCACCTACGGCACCGCGGATCAGGAGTTGTCCCCCGATAGCCAGGTGCAGCGACGCTTGCCCGCCATCCACGAGGCCGGGCATGCCCTGGTCGCCGCCCTGGACGGTCCCCGCGGCACGATTCCGGTCTATGTCAGCGCCCGGCCACGCAACGACAACGGTGGCATCGTGGTGCCCCCCTATGACGGGGTGGCGGAGGGTGAGGAGCACACCTATGCCGATATGGTGCACCGCATCCGCGTCGGCCTCGCCGGGCGGGCGGCGGAGCAGCTGGTGCTCGGGGCGGACCAGGTCAGCGCCACCGGGGCGCGGAGCGATCTGTTGCGCGTCTACGCCCTCGCCTGCGATCTGTTCGTCGCCAATGGCCATTCGCCCGATCTGAGCAGCGATGCCGCCGTCGCCAGCAACCTGGCGATCATGCACGGTCAGGTGGCGGATGCGGATTTGGCCCGGGCGGAGGCGCTGTGCCGGGCGTTTCTGCAGACCCAGTATCTGGCGGTGTTGGCCTTGCTGCGCCAGCACCGCGCGGTGCTCGACCGGCTCATCGCGGCCCTGATGGATAAGGGTGTGTTGTTCCAGGAGGACGTGCGGCAAATTATCACCCGCCAAGCTTAATCCACGCCTAGAGGAGAGAAGAGGCGATGTCCATACCCATAACCCCCACGGAACACGCGGGCAACCAGGTGGTCGTGGACCCCCTGGGCCTGCCCATCCTTGATATCGCCATCACCGGCAGCGAGAAGGAGGGTCCCAATGAACGTGGCTATGACGAGGTCACCATCCGCTACACGGTGACCAATCCTACCGCGCTCGATCTGGACTACCTGGAGACCCGCGTCTATCTGGTCACCCCGCGGGGGGCGGTCCATCGGAAGGAGTCAAAGGTGATCGGCGAGGATGCTGACCTGTACACGTCGTTGCCGCGCACCGTGTTGGAGAAGATCCCCGCAGGCGCACGCGCTGACAGCCAGGAGACTTTCTGGCTAGCACCCAACGTCGCGCAGGGCCGGGTGGTGATCGAGGTACTCGCGTATGGGGCCGGAGAACGCCTGCTCGGTCCGATTGACGTGCCCCTGACGAGGATGATCCCCGTCCCCCTCCCGCTCAGCGGCCTCGAACCCGTGCTGAACATCGTCAGCGGGAGTCTCTGGTTGGGTGAACCTGAACGGGAAAATGAGGTACCGGTCGAGCTGCGATGCCTGGTGCGGAATCGCTCCCCTTATCTGTTACCCGAGGTGAGGTTGAGGGCGGAGATTCATGACACCTTTGGGCGCCCGGTGGGCGATATGGACACCCAAGAACTCGTCCATCCCGGGTCGCTCAAGACCCTGGCCGCTAACGTTAGCATTGAGGGGCATCGCCTCAAGGGCGCGACGACTACCTTGGTTCTGAGTGGTTATTGGCCGCTGGCCAGGGGCTTGCTACAAGACGAGGTGACAATTCAATGATAACGCTGCACGAGGCCGCATCTCTTGCGGAAACCCTCTCCGCCATCCAGGCGCAAAGTGTCACGGACGGCCTGTCGCCACTGGGCATCAAGTTGCGCAAGTGGGATACCAAAGAAACGAACTGCAACAGTGATTACACCACCTACACAATACGTTTTGCGGTCACCAATACCACAACGGTGGCGCTTAACGCACTGGTGATCGGGATGTACTTTCTCACTAAGCAGGGAGTGATTTTTGAGGGTATCGAGGGTATCGAGGAAAGCGAGAACGTGGATCTGCTCCCGGGTAAAACCATCCGCAAGAAGCTGATCCTACCCTCGCATCTGTCAGAGGCGTCACCTGGCGAGGGCGATTTGATACTCATCGATGTGACGGCCTGTGCCTCCGCAATCTGTCCGCTGGGAGAAGTGCGGTGCGCAGAGAGCATGAGGCCCCCGTGGCGCTACCACCCACCACGCTCTTGGGAGCCTGT
>JAGVUH010000473.1 GCA_019136395.1 Gammaproteobacteria bacterium | reverse complement strand
CGGGTCGGGGAAGATCCCCCCTTCAACCCACATTCCGTTATGGCGGACGAAGTGAAGATGGCGCTGGAACTTTACAACGATGGCTCTCACCGCTGCCTCCTGTTCCAGAATCTGGTGACAGGCGAGGCGGTACAGGCGAATCAGGTGATCATCCTGGACCAGGGGCACGCCGCACTCCTTGATCCTGGGGGGGAGATGACCTTCGATCCGCTGCGGCGGGCGCTCAGCGCTTACCTGGATCCCGTGGGGCTCGATTTTGTCCTGGCCTCCCATCAGGATCCGGACATCATCTCCTCGCTGGACCTCTGGCTGACCGAGACCCGTTGCACGATCGTGATTCCAGCGGTTTGGGAACGCTTCATTCCCCATTTCACTCACCCAGGTCGGCTGGAGGACCGGGTCATATCCGTTCCGGACCAAGGGCTGATCCTGGGCCTGGGCGCGGGAACGCTCAACATCCTGCCCGCGCACTTCCTGCATGCGGAAGGTAACTTTTCCTTCTACGATCCCACCAGCCGGATCCTCTTTTCCGGGGACATCGGCGCCAATTTTCCCCATCAGGTGCTCCCTCAACCCGTGGCGAATCTGGCCGAAATCCTGCCCGCGATGACCCCCTTCCATCGCCGCTACATGGCGTCGGGTAAGGTCTGCCGCTACTGGGTGGAGATGGTGCGGGAACTGGACGTCGAAACCCTGGTGCCTCAGCATGGCAGGTATTTGCAGGGCCGCGAGGTGGTGGTTGAATTCCTCGACTGGTTCGCGGGGCTGGAGTGCGGTATTGATCTGGCGGGCCCAAGCCTCTATCGGTTGCCACGGCTGGAGGCCTAAATCGGACCACCTCGAAGGGAAAGACGGCCCCAGCGCGAAAAAAAAACCCGCGTTGGACGCGGGTTTGGGGAATCGATGCGGGTGGGCCGGGATTAAGCGCGGCGCCAGGACCCGGCAACCTCAGTTGCGCGACGAACCCACGATTTGGTGGGCCAGATCCACGACACGCGTCGCCATTTCGGCATACTCGTGACGATAGTTGGCGAGGAGACCCTCCTCGGAGGCCCAGTAATCCTTGCCAGTGACGCCATGGGCATGCTCGTGAGCAATGAACTGCTGCTGCATGCCCAACATCTTGTCGATCAGCTCTTGCTTTTCTTTCTTCAACGCCGCGATGTCGCTCATGAATCTCTCTCCCAAGGGCCCGTGCAACTTCAACTCGCGCGGTCCTATTTAGTGTATGCCGAAATCTTAATATAGCACGGGGCGCCGAGGCGGGGCCAAACGAAATCACCCTGATATCTCTTCAGTGGTAGCGGTCCTCTCCCTTCAGGTCAGCTCACAGCTACAGGCGGACGGGGAGGGGCCGTGCAGCCGCAGGGAACCTATGACCTGAGCGACGCTGACCAGGTCATGGCGGTCGAGGTAGTCGAGAATGCCTTGGTTGATCTTGTTGAGGATCAGGGGGTCATAGAAAAGGGCCGTGCCGATGCCGACGGCGCTCGCGCCGGCAATGAGGAACTCCAGGGCATCCGCGGCGCTGGTGATACCCCCTTGGCCGATGATGGGAATCCCATGGTCACGGCAGACCTGATAGATTTGATGCACCTTGAGCAGGGCGATGGGTTTGATGGCGGGACCGGAAAGGCCACCCTGATTGTTGCCGATCACCGGCATCCGCTGCTCGATGTCAATGGCCATGCCCATGAGGGTATTGATGGCCGCAAAGGCATCGGCGCCCGCTTCCAGACAGGCGCGGGCATTGGCGGCGATGTCGGTCTGGTTGGGCGAGAGCTTGGGGATGAGGGGCTTGCGGGTGGCCCGGCGGCAGGCGGCAACCACCTGAGCCGACATCCGCGCATCGTTGCCAAAGGCGACCCCGCCCTCCTTGACGTTGGGGCAAGAGATATTAATCTCGATGGCGTCGATGGGGCTGTCATCGAAGCGACGGGTAACCTCGTAATACTCCTCGACGGTCGATCCCGAGACGTTGGCGATGAAGCGGGTCTCACCGAAATCCAGGGTGGGCAGGATGTCCTGGATGACGCGGTCCACGCCGGGATTTTGCAGACCGATGGCGTTGATCATGCCTCCCGGAGTCTCGCAGATCCGGTGGGGGGCATTACCCAGTCGCGGGGCCAGGGTCGTTCCTTTGAGACAGACGGCACCCGCCTGGCGGTTGGTGAAGCCATGGATGCGGGTATACTCCTCGCCGAAACCCACGCACCCGGACAGAAGCACCAGCGGTGTCGCGAAGTCCAGACCGCAGAAGTTAACGCTTAGTCGGGGGTCGAGGTTATTTTCCAGTGTCATGGCTGATGATGCTCCCGAGCCGGCAACACCTTGGGTCCGGCCCCCTGATGAAGATGTTCGATGTCGTCCTGTTCCAGCCCGAGATTCCACCCAATACCGGCAACATCATGCGCCTCTGCGCCAACGCCGGCGTCAGGCTGCACCTGATCGAGCCCCTGGGCTTCGTCCTCGATGACCGTCGCCTGCGCCGCGCGGGCCTGGATTACCGCGAGTGGGCCGAGGTTCAGGTCCATACGGACTACGGCGCCTATTTGCGCTCCCGGACTCCGCCCCGGGTGTTGGCCTGCACCACCCGGGGTGCCATCTGCTATGGGGACCTGGCGTTTCAGCCTGGTGACGCCTTGCTGTTTGGCCCCGAAACCCGGGGTCTGCCTCAGGACCTGATCGAGGCCCTGCCACCGGACCAGCGCCTTTTTATCCCCATGCATCCCGGTAATCGCAGTCTGAATCTGTCGAATGCCGTCGCCGTCATCCTCTACGAGGCCTGGCGGCAACAGGGTTTCACCGGCGCACGGCGGACCTGAGAAAAGGCAATGCGAGGCCGCGAAACCCATCAGCGGTCATCAGTCATCAGTCATCGGTCAGGGGTAAAACCAAGGCTAAGCGGATTCGGGCGTGGTCAGATGGAACATTGCCCTGTGGACGTTACACGGCGGCCAATTGGGAGGGTTCGATACATGCGCGCGCATAAACCTTCATATCCCCACTGCTGCCTGGACTGGCACGGTTAGTCAAGCCGTTAATTCTCCCCATCCCTCCCTCCAGGCGAGGGAGGGATGGGGAGAGGTGGCTGAACGTTTAGGCGCGCGCCCGTCTCAATCCAACTCCGACTTGCCTTCCCGGGCCAGGAGATTGCGCGCCGCCTCCGCTGGCGTGGTCCCGGCGTAGAGAACGCCATAGACCTCGGCGCTGATGGGCATGTCGATGCCAAAGCGCTGGGCCAGGCCATGAACCGCGCGGCTGGTCAGGATCCCCTCCACCTCCTGGCCGATCTCCTGCCGCGCCTGATCGAGGCTGGCGCCGCGGGCTAGGGCTAGGCCCAAGCGACGGTTACGGGATTGGTCATCGGTGCAGGTCAGGACCAGATCCCCCAACCCGGCCAAGCCGGTGAAGGTCTCCGGTCGTCCGCCGAGGGCCGTACCCAGGCGCGTCAATTCCGCCAGGCCCCGGGTGATGAGAGCGGCTCGGGTATTGGCGCCAAAGCCCAGGCCGTCGGCGATACCGGTGGCGATGGCCAGGACATTCTTGGCCGCTCCGCCCACCTGGACGCCCACGAGGTCCTGGCTGGTGTAGGCGCGAAAGCGCTCGCCATGCAGGTAAGCGGCTACCCGGCGTGCCTGAATGAGTGCGGGGGAGGCCACGGTCACTGCCGTGGGCAGGCCCCTGGCCACCTCGGTGGCGAAACTGGGCCCAGAAACTACGGCGAGATCACGTTCTCCCAGGATGTCACGGGCCACCTCGTGCAGCAGGCGGTTGGTCCCCGGCTCTAGGCCCTTGGTTGCCCATGTCAGGCCAACCTCCGGGCCCAGGGGGGGTAAGGCGCGCAGCAAGCTCGCAAAGCCATGGCTGGGGACGACAATCAGGACTTCCTGGACAGCGGCCAATGCTTGGCTCAGGTCGCGGGTCGGTTCGATAAGGTCAGGGAGGGGAAAGCCGGGCAGATACCGGCGGTTTTCCCGCTCATGGATCAGCGCCTCGACCTGTTCGGCCCACAGGTCCCAGAGCTTGACCCGGCGACCATGGCGGGCGATCACCAGGGCCAGGGCCGTGCCCCAGGAGCCGGCGCCGAGGACTGCGACCGGTGCGAGGACGCTGCTCATGGGCGGTAAGGCGTGGGCCAGGCTTCAGGGAAGCGGGATCAGCTTCAGGGAAGCGGGATCAATTGATGGTCGGGCTCGGAACGGCGCCCGCCTGTTTTTGCATCTCGTCCATCATCTGCCGCTGGCGCTGGGCGTAAAGGACCTCGAAATTGACCGGTTGCAGGACCAACTGTGGAAAACTGCCCTTGGCGACCAGGTCGGAGATGGCTTCGCGGGCGTAGGGGAAAAGGAGGTTGGGGCAGTAGGCGCCCAGCAGGGGCCCCAGTTCCGGTTCGGCAAAGCCCTTGACACCCACCAGGCCCGCTTGCTGGACCTCGACGATGAAGGCGGTCTGTTCGCCGATATGGGTGGTGACGGTGACCGTCAGGATCACCTCGAAGGTCAGTTCGTCGATACGGTTGACCTGGGTGTTGAGGCTGAGCTCATGTTTCGGCTGCCATTCGCCGAGGAAGATGTGGGGTGACTTGGGGGATTCGAAGGACAGGTCCTTGATGTAGATACGGTGCAGTTGGAACATCCGCTCGTCCTGAGCTTGAGCCTGGGGCTGGGGCTGGTCCTGGGCAGTGTCGGTCATGGTGGCGATATCCTGGGAAAGCGGAAGGGAAGGGGGAAGGGCGGCGAGGGGCTCAGCGCCGCTTGCGGGTAACGGGGAGGTTAGCGCTCTGCCAGGCCATAATCCCACCCCGCAGGTTATACACCTCCTCAAAGCCCTCCTTGCGGAGCTGTTTGCAGGCCATGGCGGACTGAGAACCCGAGCGGCAGTTAACGATGATGGGCTTGCCCTTGTGTTTGTGCAGGCTAGCGATCTGGTTTTTGAACCCGTTCATGGGAAGGTTGATGGCGTTGAGAATGTGTCCCTGGGCGAAATCCGCTAGGGGACGCACGTCGATGACCACGGCCTCGCGCCGGTTCATGAGGTCGGTCGCCCCCAAGGGATCCACCGTGCCCTTGTTGCCCTGGATGAGGTTGTGCGCCAACAACCCCAGGGTCGTGACCAGAGCCAGGACCAGGAACCAGTGGTTGAAGATGAATTCGGGAATGTTCTGCAGGGCCATGGTGATCGCAACGCTGTCAGGCGTGAGCCTGGGAAAAAGCTGGCCAGAGGTCGGTTAGGGCGGACCTGGCTTGAACGGGCAAGTATAGCCCCCAGGGGTCGGAAGCGTCATCCTTGCCCGCGAGGGCGCGAGGGTTGGAAAGGGGGTGAGGAAGGATCGGAGCGCGTGGGGGCAGGATAAGGTCAAAGGGGAGGGGGATTAGTGGCCTTGTTGACAAAAAACCTGTCGCATCATGCTGATAAGCTGGAGGGTACGGATGTCCCCTACTCGGTAATAGACGCGATTGGCGTCCTTGCGGGTGGCCAGAATGCCCTTGTCGCGGAGGATGGCGAGGTGTTGGGAGATGTTGCTCTGAGAGGTCCCAACGTCGTCCACGATATCCTGGACGCTGACTTCGCGGTCCCCCAGGGTGCAGAGGATCTTGAGTCGCAAGGGGTGAGACATCGCCTTTAGCGAACGCGAAGCACGATCGATGTCACCATCGTCACCAAAGAGTTCAAGGGCGGGATCGGTGTCGGGGCTGACGATGTAAGGGGGGGTGTCGATGCGGCCTACCATGCAAATAACTCGGTTCAGGCTATAACAATTTAATAATAAGCTTTTTTGCCAGATATTGCGAAGGTCTGATTTGCGAAGGTCTGATTGAGGCTGGTCTGATTGTGGCTTCCAGGCCAGCCTGCTCGGGCCAGCCGCCAATCACCGTATAATCCCATTCCCGGAAAGATTGCCTTGTAACCAGACCTACCGCCCATGTGCCATCCCTGTAACGCTGCTGACAATTGTCCTCCGGCTGCCGGCCGACGGGAGACCTGCTCTTGAGGGGGGCTCAAATAAGCCGAGCGCGCTGGACGGGTGTCCTGACGGATTCCTCAGGGAACTCCGGCGTAACCCTTCCCGCCCTGCTCGCCGGGCTGCTGCTCGCCCAGGCGCCGGGGATATTGGGCGCTGACCCGGAACCGGATCCCCTTGCGCCTCAGCGGCGGGCCCTGACGCAGATGGAGTCCGAACTCACCGACCTGGAACGGGGTCTGGAGGCGCGGCGCCGTGGCCGGGAGGCCCTTTTGGGGGAATTGGAGACCTACGAACGCGATATCGCCCAGTTGGCCAATGGCAGCCGGCAACTTGAGACCATGATCAAGGAACAGGTCAAGGTCCAGGCATGCCTGCAGCAGGACCTGGAGGCGGAACGGGCCGCCCTGGAGCGGGAACGCCGATCCCTGGCCGCCCTGATTCGCTCCGCCCATACCTTGGGCAATCACGAAAATCTCCGCCTGCTTCTCGATCAACAGGATATCGCCCGGCAGGGTCGGCTGATGTCCTATTACGGTTACCTGAACCGTTACCGGCTGGGGCGTCTCGACAGTTTCACCGCTCGGGCGGAGAATTTTGAGCGCCTTCGTGCCGAGACCGCCGAGGAGACCCAGCGCCTGGCCATGTTGGCGGGGCGCCAAAAGGATATGCGGGAGCGGTTGGCGCAAACCCAGTCCCAGCGTTCCGCGCTATTGACCGAACTGGAACAGCAGATTGCCGGGGGCGCGGAACAGGCGGAGATCTTGCGGGAGGACACGGAGCATCTGCGCGCCCTGGTCACCCAACTCGAGCGCCAGGGGATGATCATGCCGGAGGTCAATCTCGACCCCCAGCCCATCGCCAGCCGCCGTGGTCAGCTGCCCTGGCCCGTGGCGAACGGCGGTTTGTTGCTGAGCCGGTTCGGGGAACGGGCCGAGGGGAGCAAGGTTCAGGATGGTGTCCTGATCGGCGTCCGTGAGGGTTCCGAGGTGCGGGCCATTCACCACGGGCGGGTGGTCTATGCCGATTGGTTGCGCGGTTTTGGTCAGTTGATCATCATCGACCATGACGAGGGCTACATGAGTCTCTATGGCCACAATCAGAGCCTGCTCAAGGAGACTGGTGAATGGGTGGGCGTGGGGGAGGTGATCGCTCTCAGCGGGGCGAGTGGCGGTCGCAAGACGGCGGCGCTCTATTTCGCCATCCGCCGTGACAGCCAGCCGGAGAATCCGGAAGCCTGGTGCGGACCCCTGACCACCGCCAGTCGCTCCTGAACCAAGCCACCGGATTGAGCGCATAATTTCGCCAGAGCAACCCATACTCGGAACACAGCATGAATCACGGGCTGGAAAGCGCATCTGCTTCTTTATCGGTTTGGAAAGGAATGGGCCTGGGCCTGACCTTGGCGCTGGCCCTCCCGGGTCTCGGTTGGGCCGAGGACTTCCGAATGAACGGCGAGGTCGACGCGGCCAGCCCGGCACTGCGCCTGTCGGCGGAGCAGGCGGCGCCCATGACACCGATCCCGATCGAGGGTAGCCAGCCGTCCCCGGCGCCAAGCTCGAATCAGGGGGGGCAGCCATCTGCTAGCCCAAGCTCGATCCAGGGGGACAAGCCATCCGCGGCGCCGGTTCAGATCCCTAGCCCCCCCATGCCAGGGCCTGGCACTGAATCAGGGGCTTCCCCAGCGGCGTCCGAGGCTCAGTCACCCCCCGATTCGCAACCGGCGAAGGATCAGCCCGCTGGCGAGGGCGGCGACTCGGGGCCAGATCGGCAGGACCCGGCAGCCCCTGCTGCGGCCGCGGAAAGCGCCAGCGAAGGCCTGCCCCTGGATGAACTCTATACCTTCGCCGAGGTCTTTGGCCGCATCAAAAGCGACTACGTGGATGCCGTGGAGGACCGGGCCCTGCTCAAGGGGGCCATCCGGGGCATGCTCTCCTGGCTGGATCCCCACTCCGCCTACCTGGACGGGGAGGAATATCAGGACCTGCAGGTCGGCACCAGTGGCGAGTTTGGTGGGCTGGGGATCGAGGTCGGCCTGGAGGATGGCCTGATCAAGATCATCGCGCCCATCGACGACACCCCCGCCCAACGGGCCGGGCTGCAGGCGGGTGACCTGATCGTGCGGATCGACAACCGCCCGGTGAAGGGCATGGGCCTGGAGGAGGCGGTCAAGCTCATGCGTGGTAAGGTGGGCACCCCGATCGAGTTGAGCATTCTGCGTGCTGGCACGGATCAGCCCTTCAAGGTGGAACTGGTGCGCGACGTCATCCACGTCCAGAGCGTCAAAAGCCGCCTGCTGGCCCCGGGTTTCGGCTACGTGCGCATTTCCAACTTCCAGTCCCGGACCACCGAGGACCTGCTGGATGCACTTGCCAGTCTCAAGGCCGAGAATGACGGCGACCTCAAGGGGCTGGTGCTGGATCTGCGCAACAATCCGGGCGGCGTGCTCAACAGCGCCGTCGCCATCAGCGACGCCTTCCTCGCCGAGGGACTGATCGTCTATACCAAGGGGCGGGTCGCCGATTCGGCCCTGGAATTCAAGGCGGGCCCCGATGACGTGCTCGGCGGCGCCCCCCTGGTGATACTGGTCAATGGCGGCTCCGCCTCGGCGTCCGAGATCGTCGCCGGCGCCTTGCAGGACCACCGGCGGGCCATCATCATGGGTTCCCAGACCTTCGGCAAGGGTTCGGTCCAGACCATCATCCCCATCGACGACGCCAGCGCCCTGAAGCTGACCACGGCCCTCTACTACACCCCGGCGGGTCGTTCCATCCAGGCGGAGGGCATCATCCCGGATATCCCCCTGGAGCGCGGCCGTCTGGAACTGAGCGAGCCGCCCGCCCTGGGAAGCGTCAAGGAGGCCGATCTGGCGCGTCACCTGACCAATGGCGAGGACAAGGAAGAGCCCCGGGATGAGGGCCAGGAGTCGCCTGAGACGCCCAAGGGCCCAGGCACGACCTTGCCGGACACACCGCCCAAGGACGGCCAGGGTCAGGAAGACAATGCGGCTGACCAGGAAGCCGATGATGCCAGTGGCGCTGCCACGGGCAAAAAGCCGCCTCTCGCGGTGACGGACTATCAACTCTACGAGGCCCTCAATGTCCTGCGGGCCCTGACCCTTTATTCGGCCCCCCGTGCCAACCCGGCAGCCCCCGGGGTGTCCCCGCAACCCTAGGAAGTGAGGAATGACCATGACCCGTGTACTGATCCCCCTGGCCCCTGGCTTCGAGGAGCTTGAGGCCATCACCCTGATCGACCTCCTGCGCCGTGCCGGTATCGAGGTCATCACCGCCGGGCTTGAGGCTGGCGTCATTCAGGCCAGCCATGGCACGCGTGTGATGCCCGATCAGCCGCTGGACCAGGTCATGGACGACGATTTCGACATGATCATCCTCCCCGGCGGGCTCCCGGGCTCGACCAACCTGGACAGGGATCCCCGGATCCATCAACTTCTGTCGCGCCACCAGGCGGAGGATCGCTTTATCGCCGCCATCTGCGCCGCTCCCCGGGTGCTGGCCAATGCGGGTGGTGGATGGCCGGATCATCACCTCCCGTGGGCCAGGTACCGCCATGGACTTCGCCTTGCAGCTTATTGAGTGCCTGGAGGGTAAGGCCAAACGGGACGAGGTCGAGCTGGCCTTGGTGAGGGAACTCTGATCACCCCCAGCCTGCTGATCCCGCCCGTGCTGGCTTTCGCCATCACGGCGCTGGCCAGTCAGTTGCTGGCGCGCTATCCCGGCTGGTTGGGCACCATGCTGGACCGGCCAAACGCCCGGTCCCTGCATGTCGGAGCCATCCCTCGCACCGGTGGCCTGGCCCTGCTTCTCGGGCTCCTGGTCGTGCTGGCCCTCGTCATGGCGCTGGGAACCTGGCCCGCGGCAGCGGTGGAGCCAGGCACGGGTGCCGTAACCGGGGGCTTGTCCTGGGTCCTGGCCGCCCTGCTGCCGGTAGCGGTGGTTTCCCTGCTCGATGACCAGGGCGAGGTGCGGCCGCGCTATCGGCTGGTGGCGCATATCACGGCCGGCGTCCTGCTGTTCGCCGGGGGACTGGGCTGGGCGCGCCTGGACTTGCCCGGTCTGACCCTGGCGCTGGAACCGATGCTCGCCCTACCCTTGACGCTGCTGCTGGTGGTCTGGATGACCAATCTCTACAACTTTATGGACGGCATGGACGGCCTGGCCGGTGGCATGGCGGTGTTCGGCTTTGGCGCCTTGGCCATTCTGGGCTGGCGAGGGGGTGATGCGGACTTTGGCCTGGCCTGCGCCACCATCGCCGCGGCCGCGGCAGGCTTCTTGACCGCCAATTTCCCTCCGGCGCGGCTGTTTCTTGGTGATCTGGGCTCTACCAGCCTGGGCTTGCTGGCGGTGGGGCTCGCACTGCTAGGGGACGCCCGGGGGCTCTTTCCGCTCTGGGTCGCTGGTCTGGCCTTCTCCCCCTTTATCCTGGATGCCACCGCCACCCTGATCCGCCGCGCCTTAAGGGGCGAACGCCTCTGGGAGGCCCATCGGTCCCATCATTATCAGCGCCTGGTCCTGGCGGGCTGGAGCCAGCAGCGCGTCATGATCCGGTCCTGGATCTTGATGGCTGCCTGCGCCGTCTGCGCCGTCCTTGCCCCTAGTTTGCCCACCGCTGATCAGTGGCTGCTAATTGCCGCCTGGGGGGCCATTTACGCGGCGATCGCTTATCGTGTCCGACTGGCGGAACGGCTGGCCCAATCGCAGAAGGAGCGGCGCAATTCATGAACCACGGGCATAGGCGGGAAGGCGGGCATCTTGGCCTTGACGCAACGGTTGTCACTGGCGGTGCGGGGAGCTTAGGCTCTATCCTGTGGCAACTGGCCTCATCCACTTCTCAGGCCATCAGGGCTTAGCGCCGTCGGAGATTTTCGATCATGTCTGGGCTTTCCCTTCTCACCACGCTCCGTAAGCTTACCCCCTGGCGGCCAACCGGTAGCGCGGGTAGAACCTACGTCGGGGACGCGGTGCAAAAGGGTGAGCCCCAAGGCCCCTCGCAAGGACAAGATGCGCTACCACCTGAGCGGGATGAGCCAGAACCCCTCCTGAACCAGGAATCTCCAGTGCGAGGCTCCCCCGAGTTGCTGAGTGAAGGGCTGATCGGGGATGAGGTCCCACGCGGCGGCAATCATGGGTCGCCTGAGGGCATTTGCATGGGCATGGGCAGCGCTCCCCTACAGGTGGCTACCCCGGCTGGCTCGGTAGCGGTCCAGGAGGCTGTCGCGCCCGATGGGCAGTCAGTGGATGAAGTGGATGGGGCGGCGGTGTCAACCACGGGCCCAGTCCCTCCTCCCCTGCCGACGGCCGCCGACCGGGTGATCGCTCACCTTCAGGACAGCGGCCGCTTGAACCACAACGATCTCCAGCGTGCCCGGCGCCTGGCGGAGGAGGGGAGCGATTCCCTGATCCGCATGCTGGTTCGGCTTGGTCTGGTCTCGGAGCGCGACATGGCCGAGGCCATGGCGGAGGTGCTGGAACTGGAGGTGGTGGAACCGGAAGCCTTTCCCAGCGAGTTCGTGGCCAGCGAGACCTTGAGTCCGCGCTTCCTCAAGGATAGTAAGGTCCTCCCGCTGCGGGAAGACGAGGGGCAAATGGAGGTGGCCTTCGCCGATCCCACCGACCGGTTCGTCGTCGAGGTGGTCGCCTTGGCTGCTGGCAAGCCGTTGCTTCAGCGGGTGGGGCTGCCGACCGAGATCGAGACGGCCCTGGAGCGGTTGAGCGCGCCGAAGGCGGGGGATAAGGGCGATGATCTCACCGCCGATCTGGGCGAGGTCTCCGAGGACGATATCGAACATCTCAAGGACCTGGCCAGCGAGGCGCCGGTCATCCGCCTGGTCAATCAACTGATTCAAAAGGCCGTGGAGTCCCGCGCCTCCGACATCCACATCGAGCCCTTTGCCGACGAGCTGAAGGTCCGTTACCGGGTGGACGGCATCCTCCACGAGGTGCCCTCCCCCCCGGTTCGCTCCACCGCGGCCATCATCTCGCGCGTCAAGATCATGGCCAAGCTCAATATCGCCGAGCGCCGTCTGCCTCAGGACGGTCGCATCCCCCTGCGGGTGCAGGGTAAGGAGCTGGACCTACGCGTCTCCACCGTGCCGACCATGTTTGGCGAGAGCGTGGTCATGCGCCTGCTGGACAAGGAGAGCGTGCGTTTCGATCTGGATGCCCTGGGCTTCGACGGCGGACCGAGGGCGCGCCTCGACGTCATCATGGAGATTCCCTACGGCATCCTCCTGGTCACCGGCCCGACGGGTAGCGGTAAAAGCACCACCCTCTATACCATCCTCAGTCGGCTCAATACCCAGGAGCGCAAGATCATCACTGTCGAGGATCCGGTGGAGTACCAGATCCCCGGCATCAACCAGATCCAGGTCAAGCCGGCGATTGGCATGACCTTTTCCGGGGCTCTGAGGTCTATCGTGCGTCAGGACCCGGATATCATCATGGTGGGTGAGATGCGCGACCTGGAGACGGCCAGCATCGCTGTTCAGTCCGCCCTGACCGGTCACCTAGTCCTCTCGACCCTCCACACCAACGACGCTGCCAGTGGCGTCACCCGCCTGCTCGACATGGGCGTGGAAGATTACCTGCTGACCTCCACCATCAACGGCATCCTCGCCCAGCGCCTGGTGCGGCGCCTCTGCCCAGCGTGCCGGGAGCCCTATCAACCCCTGCCCGAGGTCAGCGCCAAGATTCGCAAGGCCCTGGGGGGGGACTTGGACGCCACCCAACTCTATCGGGCACCCGGCTGCGAGCGCTGTAACACGACTGGCTATCATGGTCGTCTGGTCATCACCGAGGTGTTGCGCATGTCGGATGCCATTCGCCGGGCGGTACTGGACCATGCCACCGCCACCGAAATTCTCCGCATCGCCATCGAGGAAGGCATGGACACCATGTATCAGGACGGCCTGCGGAAATGTCTGGATGGGCGTACAACGCTGGAAGAGGTCCTGCGCGTGGCCGAGGAACATTAGCGTGAAAGTCCCGGGGACGTGGTTCAGTATCAGGGGGGTGGCCTGCCGCCTCATGCCAGTTAGCGTGAACCTGCCAAGTTCTCCTGAGATTTTCCTCACCTGCCTGACCGGAGGAACCCAAGTAAGGCATCCCGTTCCGTCCCTTACCCGTCTGCCCTGTACCCGTCTGCCCTGTACCCGTTTGTTTTGCCAGGATACCTAACTCTTATGGCCAGTTTCTTCTACAAGGCCGTGCGCATGGACGGCGAAGCGCTGGAAGGGCAAATGGAGGCTGCGGATGAGGCGGCGGTCATCCGCCAGCTCCAACAGGAGGGTTTGATCCCCCTCTCAACCCGCCGCGCTGGCGGGGTACGCGACCAACTGTTTTCTCAACGCCGGCGTCAGAATCTGACCGCCAAGGAGATCGGTGGCCTTACCCGGGAACTCTCGACCCTGTTGGAGGCGGGCTTGACCCTGGATCGTTCCCTGCAAATTTTGATCGAATTGGGCGACCAGGAACGTATCATCCGGGTCTTGGGGGACCTGCAGAACCGGGTCCGAGGCGGCGCGACCTTTTCCGCCGCCCTCGAGCAACAGGGCGGGCAATTTCCGCGTCTTTATATCAACATGGTGCGGGCGGGGGAATCCAGTGGCGCCCTGGACGCGGTGCTGGGACGCTTGGCGGAGTATTTGGAGAAGACCGCCGATCTCCGGGATACGGTTATCTCCGCGCTGGTCTATCCCTTGATCCTGTTGGTCGTTGCCGGTTTGTCGGTAATCCTGTTGCTGGTGTTCGTGGTGCCGCAGTTTGCCGTTCTCTTCCAGGACATGGGTGCCGCCCTCCCCTTGCCGACCCGGATCGTCATGGGAGTGGGGGATTTCTTCCGCGATTTTTGGTGGGCGCTGCTGGTCCTGATCACAATCATCGCCGTTCTGATCGAGAAGGCTTTGGCCAAGCCCGAGGTGCGCGACCGTTTCGACAGCCGCGTGCTGCGTTTGCCCCTCTTTGGCGATTTGATCTGGAAGTTGGAAACGGCCCGCTTCTGTCATACCCTCGCCACCCTGCTAAAGAATGGCCTGACCCTGCTCAGTGCCCTGAACCTGGCCAAGGAGGTGGTAAACAACCGCAAGCTCGTGGAACTGATGACTGAGGCCGGTGAAGATCTCAAGCATGGTCGCGGTTTGGCCCAGCCCTTCACGCAGCGTGAGATCCTGCCGCAAATGGCCCTGCAGATGATCCGGGTTGGTGAGGAGTCCGGTGCCTTGGATACCATGCTGGCCAAGGTGGCCAGTATTTATGACAAGGAAACCCAGTCTAGCGTCAAGCGCTTACTGACCCTTCTCGAACCAGCCCTGATCATTGG
>JAGVUH010000627.1 GCA_019136395.1 Gammaproteobacteria bacterium | reverse complement strand
CACCACGATGTCATCCACCGTGTTCTCCGTCTTGCCTACCGCCTCCTCGATGGTATCGAGCAGGCCATCCAGGCCCTTCTTGAGGATCTCAGGCGACATCATCACCACCAGGGCGCTGACCAGTTGCTGGATCAGAATAGTTTGCAGGTTCATGGTTATTTCCTACCCGTCGTTAAACGCCGGTCACCCGGCCCAAAATCAAATCGTTCTGTACCGGCTCCGCGCCGTCATCCAGGCAGACGACAAAATGCTCCGCCTGATCATCGGTGACATGGCACGCGATCTGGTACGCCCCGCTGGTGGCATCGCTGTAAGCCGAGTTGCTATAACTCAGCCGCCCCCGGTGATAGAGCCCCAGCCGCCGTCGCGCCGGGGCGCCCTGGGCATCCCGCACCGTGCCCGCAACATAACCGCCCGCGAGGGCCACCGCCCCCGTGACCACCCGTCCCACCGTACCCAGATCAGCCATGGTCGACCCCCTAGGGAATTTCCAAGGCGATGCGCGCGCGCGAGCTCGCCGCCGCAACATCGAGCAGCATCAGCCGCTTGCCCGCCAGCGGGCCATTGACACCGGTCAACACATCGCCGGGACTGCCAGGCAAGTTATGCCCCGGCGCCCAGATCCACGGGAGTACCCCGCGTGAAACAAACCCGGAAACATCGAATACCTCGATGGGTGACAGCAGCAAGCCACCCGTCACCGGATCAGGAAAGGCCGGAGCACTCGTCACCGCCCCGATATAGGCCGTGCTCTGATACGGGATATGCGTCCCCTTCATGACCGCCACCGAACCTACCGCCCCGGCAAAATTGCGCGCCATGTATTCGGCATTCGACGCATTATTCTGGGCATAACCCAGATAGGTACTGTTCAAATTCGAGATGCCACCCGAGATCAGGGTATTGAAGACATCCCCGGCATTGGGGGACTCCAGATCGCCGAAGAACAGGGTCGGCTGGTGCATAGTCGTACCCAGACCCTGCGCCAAGTTACCGTTGGCATTTGTCCACAAAAAAAACCGCCGGGCATCGGCTGCCACCAGCCAGGGGCGCCCACTCCCATCACTGGAGCTACTCCGCCCCGCAACCAAATCACTCCGCTGCGCCACGGTCGGGAAAGGATTAGTCCCGGCATCAATCGCCGTCATGGACTCATAGCCACGCACCTTGTCATGCCACAGTGGGCTAGCGTCGAGATGCAGGTAGAAGCCATGGCTCCCCGCCCCCTGACGAAAGGCCGCCTGATTGGCCGCCGTGAAGGGCTTGCTCCACCCCGCGGGCGCCTTGGCGCCATAGCCAGTCACCAGACAAGCATCCAGGACGTTGATCAACGTGTTGGCATTGGACAGCCCATTCAGCGGCGCCGGGGCACCCGGATCATCCCAACGGTAAAGGGTGTAAGGCATGTTGGACCCTCTAGGTCAAAACCCATTGATTGCCATCAAAGTATTTCAGCGGCGCCGTCTGCCACTCCGTCCCGGACCAGCGCTTGAGTACGCCATCCACCCAGCCACCCGCGGTATGCGCCTTGAAGTGACTCCCCGCGGGGGGCGGCACGGCGGCCGTGAAAGCGAAATCCGCGGCTGTGCCCAGAGGTGGCGTGTAAGCACCCCCAAAGCGGAAATCGGCCTCAGCGCCCGCGGGTGGGGTATAGCTCATGACGCACCGCTAACGGCAAATGACCAACGGCCGCGACAAAGGTCTGCCGCTGACCCGACCAGAGAACCATCCTGGAACACCGTCCCACCCGCCGGGCCACTCATCGGCACCAGCAAGACGACATTGGCGGCATGAATGTCGCTCATCTCAGGAGATATCGAGCCAGAGGTCATTCAGAACGGGATTCGCCGGAGCGGTGGCCGAAACCGTGATCACGGACACCACCTCCCAGGCGGCGCCACCCGACCCGTTCGCCATCAGCACGCGCCCGGCCACGGCAGCGCCAGAACCCAGGCTGGCCGCATCCCCGCCGTGGTTATGATTCCCGGCCGCGATGGTCCCGGATTCGGTGCCGATGTCCGTCGCCTTGAGGATGCTCTCATCAGCCGGCTCATAGACCCCCGCATGGGCATGATCCCCCGCCGCCACGTTGCCCGACCCGGTGCCGATGTCGCTGGACCGCAGCAGGGTGGCATCCACCGGCTCATAAACCCCGGCATGAGCGTGATCCCCGGCCGCCACGGTGCCCGGACCCGTGCCGATGTTCGCCGCCCGGAGGAGGGTGTCATCGACCGGCTCGTAGAGGCCCGCATGCGCGTGATCCTCGGCCGCCGCGGGGAAGCCCCCCGGGGTCGCCCCGTCATGGACCACCACCACCTGCTTGCTGGTATCGACGGTGATCTCCCCCACCAACCCGGTGAAGGCCGCATGGTCCGCGGTCGAGCCGCGACGTCGTTGCACGGCAATAGCCATCAGAGACTCCCGTAATCCGCGTTGAGGTCGGTCGCGACGCTGACCAGGCCGTAGTCAAAGCGCCCGGCAACCCATTCCTGACCCGCGCCCACCTCGACAATGGCGGGCACGCCATCGTCCTTCTTGAGGTAGAGCTTGCCGTCGTGGGTATTGATCGCCAGCTCGCCCAAGGCGAGATCCGCCGCGCCCGGCGCCTTGCCCGGCACCGCCGAGCGCTTCAGTTGCACCGTCTGGGCCATGTGGCCGCCCTCCCCAGGCTCGCGGGTCCGCTACCCGGCCGGCTCAGAAGCTGCCGCCGTCGAGTACGCTGACGAACTCGATCCCGGTGGCGCCGGCATTGACCACCAGCAAGCGGCCGGCCATGCCGGTGTAGGCATCCGGGACATCGGCCAACTCCGTCAGGCCGTGGCCGCTGATGTCGAGCCCCGCGACCATGGCGGCCCCGCCGATCTTCACCGACTGGCCGGCGGTGTTGCCGATGTAGAGATAGCCATCGGCCTCCGAATAGCCCAGCTCGCCCCGCTGGAAGGTGTTGTCGGCGGGGTTGGAGGTCTCGGCCGAATACTTGATCTTGATGATGTTAGGCATGGTGGTTCACCACAAGGTTGATCATTCAGAAGGTCCCGCCGTCGGTCAGCCGCTCCCGGGGCACCGGGGTCCAGACGCCCTGCTCGAGGGTCAGCACATCCCCCTCAACCGGAAGACTGCCCGCAAGCACCGGGGCACCCGCGAGACGCAGTTGCTCCCCGATATGCAGGGCCACCGCCGCCAGGGTGACCTGGTAGGCTTGACCGTCCTGCGCCAGGTACAGCAGTTCATCGCCCTGGAGCGCGGGATCGGTGGCAAGTTCGGAAAGCCGTTTGCCGGTCAGCGCCATGCGTCCATCACCTGCTCACGGAACAAAAAAGCCCCGCGCGAGGCGGGGCAAGGCTCTACAGCCACTCGGAGGCGTGTCGGGGATTAAGCGTAAGTCGGGGGCGTGCCGGTCGGGGTGGCGGTGATCCCCATCAGGGACAGGGTGTAGACATGGATGAAGAACACCTCCCCCGCCGGGACCGCGCTGGCATCCATCCCACCGGCGTCCTTCTGCGCGACGGCCAGGATGACCGGGGTCAGGGCACCAGCCGCGGTCTCCCAGGCCGCCTTCTCCAGCTCGGTCAGCAACGCGAAGGCCGCCCGGGCCGCGGTGTAGGAGATACCGCCGCTGCCGATGCCGACCTGCTGCATGTAGCTGTTCCAGCGCTGACCGGAAGGGGTGACGGCCGCGATCAGCTCCTTGTCGGTGCTGGTCTTGCCGGCGAGCCTCAGGCTGGTGCCGGAGACGAACTTCTGCAGGGCGCCGAAGACCCGCACGCGGTTACGCGCCAGCATCTGGCCGGCCGTCTGGGGATTGGAAGGTTTGACAAGCTGACGCACGACGTTGGAGCCGAGGCGCCGGCCGAAGACGAGCGTGGAGCCATAGGAGCCGGAGGCTTCCATGGACATCAGGGGACCTTTTACTTTGGCCATGACCAGTTCCTCACTGGGAAGAGTAATTGCATGGCATTGTAGAACCCGCCAATCAATATTCAAGTGTCTGATTTTATGATTAATCCTCTGCGTGCTAAATGAGAGGTTTTTTTTTGCTTAGAGCCCCTTTTCTGTTCATCACGCGCAGATAGGCCCTGCCATTACCAGCAGGCTGATCCCAGAAACAGACCCCGGTCATCCACCACCCGACTGCCAACCGCCCGGTAAGCGCCCCGGACGACAGCCCCTGCATGGACCAGCGCGCCAGCCTGGGCAGCCAGACAGCGCCCGGAAACCGACCGAGGTGGCGCCTGGAAATGCGGCCACCACCACCGCTGGGTCTGTGCGTGGGATTACCGTCAGCGCCAGGGCGTACCCAGTCAATAGCCGCTGCACCATCGAGCGCCGATCGTGATCCCGAGGGGTGCGCAGCAGGGTGGGTTGCGACCAGAGTTTGTATCGGAAGCGTATCGTTGATACGAACCGAGCTCTTTAAATGCCGGCGGAAGGGAGAGGTGATTCAATGCTCAATAGCAACTAGATCGAAACCAATTATCGAGCACCTAAGTAGGTACCCATACCGCACCCACACCCGCCTATGAGGGGGTTGGGTAGGTACCTATGCCGCCCACACGAGCCCCCGTCTCCCATACAACCGGGACCCGATCACCCTATGCCGACCTACTGACACGAGTACCTCCGCCCAGGCTAGCGGATGGGCACCCCCCCTCCTGTACCGATCTTCACCCCTGCCCCGGGACCCGCGAACGCCTTCCGACCATCGACAGGACCCCACCTGACCCGAAGACGCGAGCCCCCACCCCGGCACGTCGCCACCCCGCCTGGACCTCCGCCCGGCTGCCCACCTGACCAGTTCGAGTCATGCCGACCCGCTGACGATTGCCCCGACCCAGATCCAGCCGACGATCCAGACCCCCCGACCGACGCCTGGAACGGGCCGCCGCCACACCTGCGACCTCATCGCCCGACCGCTGAGCCTGATGGCCGGACCCGTCGCCTCGCCGACCTGCACCGACATCGCCCGACTCCGACCCGCCTCGCCGCCGCCTGCTGGACCCTGGCCGCCCCGAGCCGTCGACCCCTGCCGCCGACTTCGGCCCTGCTGTCGACCTGACCCTTGCGACGCCCGCCCCGACCAGCGACCGCCGACCTGAAGCCGATTGGCGACCTGCCGACCGCTGACAGAGACCGCCCTCGCCGAGGGCTGGACCGCTGCGACGGGCACACCGCCACCCTTGCGACCTCAGCGACCGACCGGGTCGACACCCGTGATCGCCGATCTGCGGGACCACCGCCGCCGAGGCTGGAACCATGACCGAGACATTCGACCTGATACGGGCCTGATGGGTCGACCGATCCGGACGGACCAGCGCCATCGCGCCCGGGGCCGCTTCACCACCACGGGCAACGACCCCGGCCGACCTGGACCCTGGGCCCGACCGCTGGACCTTGACCCCCGGGGACCACCGACCGACCGCTCGCCAGCCGACCTGGAGCGATCCCGGGGCTGACCCCACCGACCAGGGCCGACCAGCCGGGACCCGTGACCTGGACCCGCGACCGCACCGAGCACGGCCTGCGAGCAGGTTCTGCGGACCGGGACCAGACCACCTCGCCGACCAGCCACCACCAGCCGGGAATCAACGCTTTTTCCGCCTGCGCGTGGGCTGACAGCCTGACGCCCCCATGGCCTGCCAGCCAAGACCCTGCGCGCCCGGAGGCGAACCACCCCCGGTCAACCTCCCAAAACAGCATTCAAACCTTCGTCGCGTTCCATACCAGCCCGCATCGATCACCACCACCGCGAGTAAGAGGACTCCGGGAAGCACCACGCGGACTTCAGCTCCGCTCCGCGCGGCCCCACTCCGCCCCCTCGCGCCCAACACCGGCGCCAGGGTGCGGGCGGGTCCGCACTCCGCTCCCTGCACTCTTCCCGGCTTCCGCAGGGTCTTGTGCGGGCCTGTAACGCGCCTTGCTTTTCCCGCCCTGCGGTCCCGCTGAACACCACGGCACCTCCGGGCGGGGCAAGGCCCGCGCCCGTCCCGACCGGTGTGGACATCTCCCCCCCAGCCCCCCGCTGGGGGGTGCATGGCAAGAAATCCCGGTTTTGATCGCCCCCCCTGCCCCCCCTCACGGGGGGGTCTGGATGCCCTCGCCGACTTAGGCCCCAACGTACGACCTTATGCTGTCGAGTTAGCCCCGCGCCGCGTTGGCTATCCTGACCGACGTAGCGACATCCGGCGTCGATGCCGTATCGCGATCTCGTCTGTCCTCCTGCTGCTGTTCATCCTGCTCCTCCCTCTGCTGTTGTGCTTCTGGTGCCAATTCAGGCTTGTGCGCATTGGGCGAAAAGATTTCGCCCAACTACCGCTTTTCGCCCAGGGCTTCCAGTTATCCGGGATTTCCGGATAATTCCCCCTGCTGCTGCTATCACTCCCCCCCTACTGCGGAAGAGGAGACCAGCCCGCCGCTGACCGAGATTCAGCTCCACGGATCAGGCACCCGGGCGTCATCTGGCCCCTGATCCCGTCAATTCCCGGCGCCGCCGCACTGATCGGGCGGGGGGTACGTCCTTGTACCGTTGCGCGGCGGTCCTGCCGCGAACCCGTCCTGTCAGGGGTCGGTCACGACCTGAAGAGTTGATTCCCCCCCCGACCCCCCCTCCGGGGGGGAGCTAAACCTTCAGCGCCCTCGCCCGGCTGCGCGGAAGGCCGGGAGCTACGTTTCGCTTCGCTCACTCCGCTCCCGTGCCTTCCGCTTGCCGGCGATCAGCCGCGCTGGGGTCGTCCGGTCCGTATCGCGGGCGCAAGGCCAAGGCAGCGCCCGGCCGCGCGCAAACCCCGCGCGCCGCCAGGCTCGGCTGGCTCCTCGGTAGTCGCCCCTCCGGTCTTGTCTGGCCCGCGTGCCCCGTCCTCGCGGGTGATCATGCGCCCTGGCCAAACTCGGCACGCCGGCCAGGACCTGAAGATTCCATTCTCCCCCCTGCCCCCCGCTGGGGGGAGGTGGTAGCCACGTCCCTGTATCGCTCCGCCCTGGTCGCTCCCGGGAGTCCTGCGTTCGTTCGCTCCTTCACTCCGCCTCCGCTGCGCTCCGGCTCCGTTCATCCGCTCCCTCTCTCCGGCCGCCCGTCCACTCCCACGGCTTCACCTTCCCGCTCCCGGCGGGGAGAGGCCTCCTGCCGAAGAAGCGCCGGCGTCCCTGCCCGCGCAAGAGCCTCCCTGGCCGGCCTCCTGCCTTGTATCCCCGCGGGCGTCCTGCCCGCGCCTGGTAGCCGGGCCTGGGGGCCGCACCTCCCCGCACGGGTCCCGCGCCCTCCGCCGTCCAGCACGTCACCCGCCAGGTTCCGCAAGCTCCACCTCGCGGGCTTGCACTGGCCCGCTCCGGCCGCTCACCTCGTTGCCGGCTTCTCGCTCGTGGGTCGCCCTCTGCCCGCTTCGCGCCAGCCGTCTCCGGGGTCGCGGCTCCGCACGCTACGCCGCCACCCCTACGCCGTCCGGCACTCCGCTCCCGTCATGGGGTAGGTGGGCTCCTCGCTGCCTTCGGTCCCTCGACGCTTCGCCCCCCTCGCTGCGCTTCGGGCGGCTACGCTGGCCCGCTCCCTGCGGGCCGAGCCGTCCATGGCAAGACGGGCAGGGGTCCATCCCAGCCCGAAGGCAAGCGCCGGGCACCTAGTCAGGCACTGGCAACCGCATGGCCCCCGCAGTCCAACAAGGTGGCGCTTCGCGCAGTGTTTGGATTTTGGTTGCAGGTTTCAGGGGTCAGGCTTCCACCTCGGGCAGCGGCAACCTCGGGGCCACCGCACGCCTTCCCTGGCAAACCTTCGCGGCTCCTGCCTTTGCTTTGAGTTTGCGGGGTCGGTCTGGTCGCCTCCGGTCAGCACAGTCGGCCCGCAAACCAAGGTGGCGCTTCGCGCAGCGTTTTGGTTGGCGGGGTCGCGCCATTCACCAGGGCTAGCTTGTGAGGGTGGGTGGTCTCGCTGGCGTCGCCCAGGGTCAGGCATCGTCAGCCGCAAGGCCCCCGCACGCCATCCCTGGCAAGCCTTCGCGGCTCCTGCCTTGGCTTTGAGTTTGCGGGATCGGCCTGGTCGCTTCCGGTCAGCACGGCCGGCCCGCAAACCAAGGTGGCGCTTCGCGCAGTGTTTGGGTTGGCGTGGTCGCGCTCTTTGCCGGGGTTGGATGTAGAGGGTAGGTGGTCCTGCCTGCCACGCACGGGGCTAGGCATGGCCGGCTACACGGCCATCGCACGCCGTCCATGGCAAGCCTTCGCGGCTCCTGCCTTGGTCTACGGGCGCGGAACGGGCGCCCTGTCATCTACCCACACCTCGCGCCGCGCCCCACCGGTGGCGCTTCGCGCACTGTTTTGGTTGGCGGGATGGTGGTCTGCACCCTTTCTAGCCACCAGGGGGTGGGTCCCGGCCGGGGGGTCGGCACCGGCCGGCGCCTTGGGGTGGCCTGGCCTTAGGGTGGTTGAGCGTGTGCGGCTTGCCAGCTGGGTCATGGCCCGGTCCGGCCGTGGTCGTGCGAGGTAGTCGCCGACTCAATCCCAGCCAACCATATACTTTTACGTAACTTTTTTTCCTACACTCCCTCATTATAGCCTTATTTAGGCTATAATAGCGTATAGGAGGCTGGCATGGGGCCAGCCTCTTGGGGGTTCCCCGCCCTGGTCGGGGGCTGGTCACCTGGGGGGTGTCCAATGTCCGCTTCCGCTTCCCGCTTCTTTTCGGTCCCGGCCCGCTTCAACGGCCGCATCGTCGCCCGCCTGCATGCGTCGTCCCGGTCCATCTGGGCATGGCGCGCGCCCCGCGCGGGGCAACTCCCCTCCGCGCCGTGTCTTTTTGTCCCGCTCCAGTCCCAGCACACCGCGGCCCGGCTGGCGCAAGTCGCCATGGGCCTCGGCTTTCAGGCCTGGGTCAAGCCCGGGTACCGCTGCGCCGTCTACCAGGCGCTCCCGCTCTCGCAGTCCCAGCCGGCCTGGGTGTGCAAGGTCCAGCTCCCCGCCGGGGTCACGGCCGCCGCCGCCCGCGCCCGCCTGGGTGCCGCTTACCGCGCCACCTCGGCCGCTTAGCCCATCCACCCGGCCCCCCGCCCCGGGGGGCATCCACCAAAGGAGCCGCCCCCATGTGGCAAAAACAAGCGCCCTGGCAGTCACTGCCTGAGCATGCCAAGGGCCAAACCTCGGCCCTGTTTCCCCGCAGCCGCCGCCCCATCGGTATCGGTGACGGCTGGCTTTACCGTTACAGCATTCAAGAGCCGCCGCCGGGGTATGTCGGCCCCGTGCCGTTTTGCATCGTTCACTCGCGCGTCAAGGGTTAGCCCGCACCGCCCCC
Source organism: Gammaproteobacteria bacterium (assembly GCA_019136395.1). Next base: position 449 of record JAGVUH010000627.1, on the reverse strand, counting down.
CTCTGGCCCGGGGGGGCATGCCACATCTCGTGCCCTCAGCCAAAAACAACCACCACCTATAGGGGGTCTCCCATGTCCACCAGCACCGCCGCCGCCCCGTTCATCCTCGCCATCGGGGGTAGTCGCCGCCTGTCGCCCGGCGCCGCGGAATCCGCGCGCCTCATCAGCTCCGCCCTGCTCAAAACCGGTTACCGCCTGGCTGTCGGTTGCGCCACGGGGGTGGACGCCGCCGTCATGGCCGCGGCCGTCGCGGACTGGCGCGCGTCCCAGCTCCACATTCACACCGCGTTTGGCCCCATCACCGGCTCGGTTTCCTGCTACGGGGTGGCGGGCACGGGGTCTTGCTCGGCTACCGCCGCCGTCGCCGTGGCCAAGCATGCCGGCGCCAAGGTCACCGCCTGGGCGGGGGGTGGCCCCACCCTGGCCTTTCCCCAGCGCCTGAGCAACCG
>JAGVUH010000255.1 GCA_019136395.1 Gammaproteobacteria bacterium | reverse complement strand
GTCTGGAGTTGGGCGCCGACGACTATGTCTGCAAACCCTTCAGCCCCCGGGAACTGGTGGCGCGGGTCAAGGCGGTGCTGCGGCGTTTCCGGGCCCCGGGCGGCGCCACCCCTGGCAGACCCGGGACTACAACAACCGGCACTAGCGTTGCGGTAACCGCTGGCTCGACGGGTGCCACCCCCGCCAGCCTGTCCGGCTCCAGGTCCAGCCAGGCGGACGCCAGCCTCATCAGCTCGATGACGCTCCCGGGCGCCGCCATAACGGGCACGCCGCTAGCCCCCTCGGGCGGCATCGGCCTGACCGGCGCGGCACCGTCCATGGCCACCACCCAAGGCACCGCCACCCTGCACCTGGACGAATCCACCCTGCGCGTTCGCTGGCAGGGCCGTACCGTCGAACTCACCGCCGTGGAGTTCAGCCTCCTCGCCACCCTCCACGCCACCCCCGGCCGCATCTATTCCCGCAACCGCCTCATGGCGCTCATCTACCGGGATCACCGGGTCGTCTCCGACCGTACCATCGACAGCCACATCAAGAAACTGCGCCGCAAGCTCGAAGAACTATCCCCCGACCAGGAATGGGTCCACTCTGTTTATGGCGTCGGTTATCGCTACGAGGAGCAGGACTGATCGGTCTGGCACTGGCTGGCTGTCTTGGCCAGTGCACCAACCCCCTGACCATGAAAGACCCCCTCCACCCGTCACCGTCGTGTCCCAATCGGCGGCATCTCACCCAAAAGCCCAAAAAAACCGAACTTCATCAACCTGATTGATCCGCCTCATCAACCAAATCCGCCGCCCCGGCAATCACCGCCAGGGGAAGGTAGCGCACGGCCTCCGGATCCAGCGGATAGTTCGGCAGGTACGTCTTCAGCAGGCTAAACAGCAACCGTGCCTGGGCCAGATCGCGGCCTTTCTTGACCGGCTCCCGATCTGCCTGACGCGCGATCCATGCCTTGTGGTAGGCAAAGGCGCGGGGATCGGGCACCAGGACCCGCACCGGCATGCCATCCATGGCCAGGACCACAGCTTCTGTGGCCGGCGCGTTGACCAGCCATTCCAGACCAACGATTTCCACCGCCTGCAAATCTTCCGGGGAAAAGCCCAGGGCGGTCTTCAAGCGCGCATCCACTAGGGGAGCAACCAGATCGACCATGAAGCCCTGGTCGTTGACGGCACGAAAGGCCCGGGCACCCAGGGGCGCAAAGGTCTTATCCACCCGCCGCAACAGGCCAAGCAAGCCGCCCCCATCCAAATGCCGCGCCACCAAGGCTAACCGCTTGCGCGGATCGTAAAGCAGATCGACATCACCGGAGGCCAGCAACTCCATGCGAATCTGGACCCCCGCCAACGCCTCGTAGGCATAGAGGGCATGCGTACCCACCACCCAGAAATCATCCCGCGCCGCACTCCGGTCGATGGCGCCAAGAATGGCCGCCACCAGGGATGGCAGCCGGCCCATCCGCAGCGCCCGGTTCAGACGGGCCTGCTGCTCAAGCCGCTCCCGGATGTGCCCCAAGCGGCGATCTGCACGCAGCTTGCCCTCCTGAAAAGCCGCCAGGAGGGCCTCGGTTTCCGGGGTCCGGGGTCCCAACGACTTCCCATTGCCGCGGGCGTTCGTCAGCTTCACCAAGTACTGACGCCCCTTGGCCGTGACCCACTTCATACCATACTTGTGGACCTCCGCCTGCCGGCGGGCATCCCGCCAGGCCTCATAGAGCTGCGTGGTCTCGATATAAAAGAGTTGCTGCTGTTCCGATAAGGGCGTCATGGCGCGTTTTCCTGCAAATTCTCTGATTTCAATTTTTGCAGGAAAACTCAATATTAGCCAGTCGGTTAGGGGTGTCGACAGGAATTCACCCAAGGGAATCCCGTCACCGCCTACCAGCAGGAGCCGTCCGGGCTTGAAGGCGGCATTGAAGGCCTTGATACCGGGCAGGACCTGGGGCGTGCGGCCGCTCTTGACCTCAATCGCCACCAATCGCCGGCCAGCCCGCACCACGAAATCCACCTCCTGGTTGCGCTCCCGCCAGTAATAGAGTTCGCACGCCCCGCTGGCGCTAGCGTTAGCCAGATGCGCGCCGATGGCGGACTCCGTCAGCCGCCCCCAATAGTCACGATCGGCCAGGGCCTCCGCGAAGCGATAACCCTCCATGGCCGACATCAGGGCCGTGTTGAGCACCTGCAACTTAGGACTGGAGCCGCGGGCCCGGGCCAGGTCCCCGGCATATTTGTGGAGCCCCGTGACCAGGCCGGCCGCCGCCAGCAGTTCCAGATAATGGGCCAGGGTGGTGCTGTTGCCGGCGTCCTGTAATTGCCCCAGCATCTTGGTGTAAGACAGGATCTGGCCGGAATAGCGGCAGCCAAGCTCGAACAGCCGCCGCAACAGCGCCGGCTTATCCACCCGCGAGAGCAATAAGACATCCCGAGACAGGGTTGTTTCGATCAAGGCATCACGCACATAACGGACCCAGCGGTCATGATCCCCGATCAAGGGTGCCGCACCGGGATAGCCGCCATAGAATATGCTCTGCTCCAGGGACCAGCCAAAGGCGGCCTGCATTTCCCCGGGAGGCCAGTGCGGCAGGTGCAGGACCTCGAAACGCCCGGCCAGGCTCTCCGCCAGCCCCCGCTGAATCAGCAAGGGGGCCGAGCCGAGCAGGACCACCTTCAGCGAGCACCCCTGGCGGCTGTCCTCATCCCACAGCCTTTTGACGGCCTCCGGCCAGGCGGGAATTTTCTGGGCCTCATCGAGGACCAGAAGCCCCTCCCCCCCAGCACACCGCAGACGGGCCAGTTCCCACTGCTGCGCCAGCCACGTCGACCCGTGTAGGGTCGGCTCATCCGCGCTGGCATACTGCAAGGGCAGCGCCAATGCCGCGCAGACCTGCTGCACCAACGTGGTCTTACCCACCTGGCGCGGCCCCGCGACGACCTGGATGAAGCGGCGCGGCTCCGACAGTCGACTGAAAAGTGTTTTAAAATGTGGTCTTACATAAGTCATGACAATTTACTCAATGTCTTGAGTAAATATACTCAGTGGAACCTAGTAAGACAAGACACCCCCTCGCCAACTGGACATTCACTCCGAAGAGCGGGTGATGCGGAATGAAGTTGATTGGGCCTGGTTCAGGTCAAGCAGGAATGGTGGTTCCACCTTGCCATTTCCCGCTGTTCAGTCAAACTTGCAGCAGAGACCCGATAACCACCACTATCATCGTAGCGCCCACCTCGCCCCCCCGCTCCCGCCCGACCACGCGACCACGCTATCCTCCGCCCCTGCGCCAACCGGTGACCGCCATGACCGACGAACCCAAATCCACCCAGGACCGGCTGGTCCACGCCTATGAAGAGATGCTCAAACGCACCCATGCCGCCATGGAGCAGGCGGAGAAGGAGACCCTGCCCGTTCTGCGGGAATTGCTGGACAAAGCCCGCGACAACATGGTGGAACTGGGCG
>JAGVUH010000465.1 GCA_019136395.1 Gammaproteobacteria bacterium | reverse complement strand
ACCGCCACGGTGACCGGCATGTCCACCACGTCGAACTCGCGGATCGCCTCCATCCCCAGATCCTCGAAGGCGATGAGCCGTGATCCTTTGATGGCCTTGGCCACCAGGTAGGCCGCCCCACCCACGGCCATGAGATAGACGGCGCCATGCTTCTTGATGGCCTCGATGGCGACGGGGCCGCGCTCGGCCTTGCCCACCATGCCGATCAGGCCCGTCTCGGCGAGCATCTGCTCGGTGAATTTGTCCATCCGCGTGGCGGTGGTGGGGCCGGCGGGGCCCACCACCTCGTCGCGCACCGGATCGACGGGACCGACGTAATAAATGAAGCGGTTGGTGAGATCGACCCCCTTGGGCAGGGCCTCGCCCCGGCTGAGCAGATCGGTCAAGCGCTTGTGAGCGGCGTCGCGGCCGGTGAGCAGCTTGCCGGTGAGCAGCAGGCGGTCACCGGGCCGCCACTGGGCGATGCTATCCTTGGTCATCTCCTCCAGATTGACGCGGATGGCCTTGTCATCCGCCTGCCAGACGATGTCCGGCCAGTCCTCCAGGCGCGGCGGGGTCAGCTCGGCGGGGCCGCTGCCATCGAGGCTGAACTCCACGTGACGGGTGGCGGCGCAATTGGGGATCATGGCCACCGGCAGGGAGGCGGCGTGGGTAGGGAAGTCCTTGATCTTGACATCCAGGACCGTGGTCAGCCCCCCCAGGCCCTGGGCACCGATACCGAGGGCATTAACCTTCTCATATAGCTCCAGGCGCAACTCCTCCAGGGGGGTGCGCGGGCCCCGGGCCTTGAGCTCATGAATGTCGATCTCCTCCATCAGGGCCTCCTTGGCCAGCAGCATGGCCTTCTCCGCCGAGCCACCGATGCCGATGCCGAGCATGCCCGGCGGGCACCAGCCGGCGCCCATCAGGGGGACGGTCTTGACCACCCAGTCGACCAGGCTGTCGCTGGGGTTGAGGATGGTGAACTTGGACTTGTTCTCGGAGCCACCGCCCTTGGCCGCCAGCTTGACGTGGACCCGGTTGCCCGGCACCAGGCTGACGTGGACCACCGCCGGGGTGTTATCGCGGGTATTGCGGCGCTCGCCATAGGGTGGGGCCACCATCGAGGCGCGCAGCCGGTTGTCCGGATGGTTGTAGGCCCGACGCACGCCCTCGTCGACCATCGCCTGGAGGCTCAGGGTGGCATCCGCCCAACTCACCTCCATGCCGACCTCAAGGAAGGCGACGACCATCCCCGTGTCCTGGCAGATGGGGCGATGGCCCTCGGCGCAGAGACGCGAGTTGTAGAGGATCTGGGCCATGGCATCGCGCGCGGCGGGCGATTCCTCGCGCTCATAGGCCTCGCCCAGGGCGCGGATGTAATCCAGCGGATGGTAATAGGAGATGAACTGCAGGGCATCGGCGACGCTGGCGATGAGGTCTTCCTGGCGAATCGGGGTCATGGGTGGCTGGGCCTCGGCTGGGACGCGAAAGGGGAGCAATTATAGCGCCACGCGGCTGCGCCGCCGTCAGCCACCCGCGCCCGCCACGCAAGTCTTGCGTCGTCCGAAAAGGCTCTGTATAGTGCGCCGCACAAGACGACAGGCGCGTAGCTCAGTTGGCTAGAGCACCACCTTGACATGGTGGGGGTCGTTGGTTCGAGTCCAATCGCGCCTACCAGTTTCCTTACGAGCCGCCAGTTGCTGACCCACCCCAAAAGTTACCGGGTCAGGACCTGGCGGCTGTTTCGTTTCGGCGGCCGGCCCGGAGTTGTTGGCCACATGCTGAATCACGTGATCCCTGGTATCGATCACCACTGAACAGGCGCTAGGCCCATGCCCCAGATCACCCTCCCCTCCACCCGCTCCTTCCCCCACCCCGTGTCCGTGGCGCAGATTGCCGCCGACATCGGCCAGGGCCTCGCCCGCGCCACGCTCGCCGGCCGGGTCGATGACCGGCTGGTGGACAGCGCCTATGTCATCACCGCCGATGCCCAGGTGGCCATCATCACCGCCCGGGATGAGGAGGCCCTGGAACTGCTGCGCCATGACGCCGCCCATGTCATGGCCCAGGCGGTGCAGGAGCTCTATCCCGGCACCCAGGTCACCATCGGCCCGGCCATCGAGAATGGCTTCTACTACGACTTTGCCCGGGACGCCCGCGACCTGCCCCTGGTGCGCGAGGTCTGGGAGCGCGAGGACGCCAAGGCGGTCTTCGCCGGCCTGGGCGAGCGCTACAAGGTCCAGATCATCGAGGACATCATCCCCGCGGGCGAGGAGGTATCCATATATCGCCAGGGTGAATGGTTCGATGTCTGCCGCGGCCCCCATCTCCCCAGCACCGGCAAGCTCGGCAACGGCTTCAAGCTGATGAAGGTGGCTGGGGCCTACTGGCGCGGCGACTCCCGCAACGAGATGCTGCAGCGTATCTACGGCACCGCCTGGCGCGACCGCAAGGAGCTCAAGGCCTATCTCGACCGCCTGGCGGAGGCCGAGAAGCGCGACCACCGCAAGCTCGGCAAGGCCCTGGACCTCTTCCATACCCAGGACGAGGCCCCGGGCATGGTCTTCTGGCACGACAAGGGCTGGACCATCTACCTGCTGCTGGAGGATTACATCCGCAATCGCCTGCGCCAGCATGGCTACCTGGAGGTCCACACCCCCCAGATCATCGACCGCAGCCTGTGGGAGCGCTCCGGCCACTGGGAGAAGTTCCGCGACGACATGTTCGTCACCGAGGCCGAGGAACGGGTCTTCGCCATCAAACCAATGAACTGCCCGGCCCACATCCAGATCTACAACCACGGCCTCAAGAGCTACCGGGACCTGCCACTGCGCCTGGCGGAGTTCGGCTCCTGCCACCGCAACGAGCCCTCCGGCACCCTCCACGGCCTGATGCGGGTGCGCAACTTCGTCCAGGATGACGCCCACATCTTCTGCACCGAGGACCAGATCCTTTCCGAGGTGTCGGCCTTCATCGACCTGCT
>JAGVUH010000043.1 GCA_019136395.1 Gammaproteobacteria bacterium | reverse complement strand
CCGCGGCCGGCGCTGGTGTTGCTGCCCACGCCCGCCCCGGCGGTGGCGGCCGCGCGTCCGCCGGCGGCACGCGACCGACTCACGCCCCGCTCCCGTGACGAGGCCGGCAATGTCTGGCATGGCGGCCGGGGCCGATGCCCGGCCTGGGTGCGCCGCCTCGTCGCTGCCGGCGACGATCTCGAGCGCTATCGCGTGCCCGCCGCCTGAGCGAACGCGCCGCGTCCTCCGGGGACCGCCCATGGCCGTATCCTTCGTGCATCTGCATGTCCACAGTGAATATTCACTGGTTGATGGGCTCATCCGCTTCAAGCCGCTGATGGCGGCCTTGCGCGCCGACGGCATGCCTGCCGTGGCGCTCACCGATCTGGGCAATCTCTTCGGGCTGGTCAAGTTCTACCGCGCGGCGCAGACGGCGGGCATCAAGCCCCTGACTGGCGCTGAGCTGCGGGTGCGGAATCCGGCCACGCCCACCCGCCCGGACCGGCTGGTGTTGCTGGCGCAAGATGACCAGGGTTATCGCCAACTGACGCGCCTGCTGTCGCGCAGCCACCTCGCCGGTCAGGACCAGGGTTTCCCCCAAGTGGAGCGTGACTGGGTGCTGGCGGACACCACCGGGCTGATCGCCTTGTCCGGCGGCGTGACGGGGGATGTCGGGCGCGCGCTGCGGCACGACCAGCCCCAGCAGGCGCGCGCCTGCCTGGAGACCTGGCTGCGCGCCTTTGGCGACCGTTTTTACCTGGAGCTGACGCGCGTCGGCCATCCCGGCGAGGCGCCGGTGGAGGAGGGCAGCCTGGCCCTGGCGGCGCGCCATGGCGTCCCGCTGGTGGCGACCAATGCCGTGCAGTTCCTGCGGCGTGCCGACTGGGAGGCGCACGAGGTGCGCTGGTGCATCAACCAGGGGGTGAAACTGGGCGCCGCCGGGGTGAGCAGCGGCTTCACGCCGGAGCAATATCTGCGCCCGGCGGCGGACATGTGCGCGTTATTCGCCGATCTCCCCGCGACGCTGGAAAACAGCGTGGAAATTGCGCGGCGCTGCAACCTGGAGCTGACGCTGGGCCGCAGCTTCCTGCCGGCCGCGCCGGGGGTGCCTGCCGGGCAGGACGTCAACGCCTATTTCACTACGGTGGCCGCGCAGGGCCTCGCGGACCGGCTGGAACCGGTCTGGCCGGCGGCGGACCCGGCCAGCGCCGCACGCCGCGCCCCCTACGCGGCGCGGCTGCGCAACGAGCTGGAAGTCATCGCCGCGATGGGCTTCGCCGGCTATTTTCTCATCGTCGCCGACTTCATCCGCTGGGCGCGCACCCAGGGCATCCCGGTCGGCCCGGGCCGCGGTTCCGGCGCCGGCTCACTGGTGGCCTATGCCCTGCGCATCACCGACATCGACCCGCTGACGCACCAGCTGCTCTTTGAGCGCTTCCTCAATCCCGAGCGGGTGTCCATGCCCGACTTCGACGTTGACTTCTGCATGGACGGCCGGGATCGGGTGATCGCCTACGTCACCGAGAAGTACGGGTCCGCCGCGGTGGCGCAGATCATCACCTTTGGCACCCTGGGCGCCAAGGCGGTGGTGCGCGATGTCGGCCGGGTGCTGGACCATCCCTATGGTTTCGTCGACCAGCTGGCCAAGCTGGTGCCGTTCGAGCTCGGCATGACCCTGGACAAGGCGTTGGAAGTCAGCGCCCCGTTGCGCCAGGCCTACCAGACCGACGAGGTGGTGGGCGCGCTGCTGGACATGGCGCGGCAGCTGGAGGGCGTGGCGCGCAATGCCGGCACCCATGCCGGCGGGGTGGTGATCGCCCCCGGACCCCTGACCGACTACACGCCGCTGTACTGCGAGCCAGGCGGCAGCGGCCAGGTGACGCAGTTCGACAAGGATGATGTCGAACAGATCGGCCTGGTGAAATTCGACTTTCTCGGCCTGCGCACCCTGACCATCCTCGACGGGGCGCTGATCACCGCCAATGAGGAACGGCGGGCGCGCGGGCAGCCGCCGCTGACGCTGGAGGGGCTGCCGCCCGAGGACGCCACGGCCTTTGCCCGCTTGCGCCAGGGTGACACGACCGCGGTCTTCCAGCTCGAATCGCGCGGCATGCGGGAGCTGATCCGCAAATTGCAGCCCGACAGTTTCGAGGATCTGACCGCCCTGGTGGCGCTGTTCCGCCCCGGGCCGCTGCAGTCGGGCATGGTGGATGATTTCATCGCGCGCAAGCACGGCGCGGCGGTGGAATATCCGCATCCCGCCCTGGCGCCCATCCTCCAGTCCACCTACGGCGTCATCCTCTACCAGGAACAGGTGATGCAGATTGCCCAGGTCCTGGCCGGCTACACCCTGGGCGGCGCCGATCTGTTGCGCCGCGCCATGGGCAAGAAAAAACCCGCGGAGATGGCGCGCCAGCGCGCGGTGTTCGAGGACGGCGCCGTGGCGCGGGGGGTCGCGCCTGAAGTCGCCCGGCATATATTCGACCTGATCGACAAATTCGCCGGCTATGGCTTTAACCGCAGTCATTCGGCGGCGTACGCCCTGCTCGCCTATCAGACCCTGTGGCTCAAGACCCATTATCCGGCGCCGTTCATGGCGGCGGTGCTCTCCGCGGACATGGACAACACCGACAAGGTGGTGGAGCTGCTGGTGGCGGTGCGCGGCCTGGGCCTGGGCGTGCGGCCGCCGTGCGTCAACGCCTCGGCCTGGCGCTTCACGGTCGCGCCGGCGGCGGGCGACGCGCCGCCGGCCCTGCGCTATGGCCTGGGCGCCATCAAAGGCGTCGGCCAGGCCGCCGCCGGGGCGCTGTTACACGCCCGCACCCAGGGTGGGCCCTTCCGCGATCTGTGGGATCTGTGTCGCCGCCTGGACCTGGGTAAGGTCAACATCGGCGTCCTGGAGGTCCTGATTCGCAGCGGCGCCCTGGATGCCCTGGGGGCGAATCGCGCGACCCTGGCCGCGCAGCTGCCGTTGGCGTTGAAACTGGCGGAGCAGGATCAGGCGCGCGCGGCCAGTGGCCAGGGCGATCTGTTTGCGGCCCTGGCGCCGCCGCAGGACGTGACGGTGGACCCCCAACTCGCCGCCCGGCGCTGGCCGGAATGGCCGCTGGCCGAGCGCCTGCAGGGCGAGCGGCTGACGCTGGGGTGTTATCTGTCCCAGCACCCCCTCGACCGTTACGTCGCGGAATGGCCGCACCTGGCGTCCACGCGCATTGCCACGTTGCTGGAGAGCACCCCCGTCCCCGACCGCGCGCCGGCGGGCGCCGGCCGGCGCACGTCGCCGCGGCCCACCCTGCTGGGCCTGGTCGCCAGCGTGCGCCCCGGCAAGACCCGCCGCGGCCCGATGGCGGCGCTCCAGCTGGATGACGGCAGTGGGCGCCTCGAGGTGGTGGTGTTTGGCGCCGCCTATCAGGCGCATGCCGCGCTGCTGGTGACGGACGCCATCCTGCGGGTTACCGGCGACCTGCGGCTGGATGTGCGCAGCCACGCGCCGCAGCTGGTCGCGACGTCCCTGAGTTCGCTGGTGACGGCCCGCAGCGAGCGGGCCATGGCGCTGCGGGTGACGGCGGATCTGCGCCCGCTGACGCCGGAAGCGGCGCTGGCGCTGCGCGAACGGCTGATCGCCCTGTTGCGCGCCGCCAACGACCCCCAAGGGCTGCGCTTGGAGTACCGGCTGCGCAAACCGGACGAGGACCGGACGGTGACCCTGAATGACGGCTGGCGGGTGGCGCCGACGGATGACTTGCTGGCGGCGCTGCAGGCGTTGTTGGGGCCAGAAGGCGCGACGGTGGTCTATCCGCCCCGCGCTGGCGCCGGGACGGGCCGTTGAGCGGGCTCAGCCCACGGCCGGTAAGGCATAGGTCACGCGCGCGCCCGTGAGCTGGACATAGCCGCGGGCGACCAGGGTGTTGAGCAGCGCCGTGACCTGGTCCGGCGGCGCCTGGGGGAGGCACAGGGCGCGCAGGGTACCGTGCAGGGTGGTGACGCGGGTCGGTTTGTTATGCCGAAATTTATGCAGCAGGGCCACCGCGCGGGTAACCGGGTCGGCCGGCGCGGGCGGGACGGGGGCCGGGCCGGGCGGGGGCGGCAGGGCGTAGGTCACCGCCTCACCGGTGAGCTGCACATAGCCCTTCGCGACCAGGGCGTCGATGAGCGCCGCGGCCTGCTCCGGCGGTGCCTGGGGGCCGCACAGGTTACGCAGGGTGCCGTGCAGGGTGGTGACGCTGGCCGGCTTGTTGTGCGGGAATTTGTGCAGCAGGGCCACCGCACGCGCCACCGGGTCCGTCGCGACCGCCGGCGCCTTCGCCGCAACAGCCGGCGGGGGGGCGGGGAGCGCCGGGATAGCGCCACGGACCGCGCCGGGGGGCTTGGCCCCGGGAAGCTCCTCCAGCGTCGCCACCCGCGCGCAGTGATAGCCCTGCGCGCGCAGGTGGGCGAGCAGGGGATCAAAGCCGGTGTCCCGGGAGAGGACGTGGAACCGCGCCCGTGGCGCGCGGGTCATCAGGGTGCCCAGATGATGGCAGAGCAGAAAATCCAGGGCGTTCGGACCACGGGTCCGTAGCCGCACGTACTGGCCGCGCGGGCCGAGGCGCTCCATGGCCAGCACCAGCTCGACCGGCAGTTTGTCCTCCTGCGGCCCGAGGAACAGGATGACGTGGTGGTCACCGCTGGCCAGGAGGGTCGGGTTAACCCGTTTAACGTTCTCGTAGTCGACCAGCAGGTAGTGGGTGGGCATGGGGGTGGTCCGGTGAGGGGGAGGCGGCTGTGGGAGCCACGGCGTCGCTATGATAAAAAAAAGTCGGTAATGATGCCAGCGGGAAACGGGACTTGAGTCAGCCGCCTGCCGCCGGTGCGGCGTTGCGCACCGTGGGGCGGCGGCTAGCGCCGGCGCTGGGGTGGGGACGGCGGGCCAGCGCGGCGCAGTCGTGCTCCCGGGCGCCAACGGTCGGCAAGCGACCGACAACCGGCGGTCAGGACCGGTCAGATTTGGTCAGTACCGGTCAGTAAACCCGACAAAACCATCTGATAGGATAGCGACATGTTGGGTTATTTACCCACCGGTCAACCTGTCGCTTATGCCCCTCACCCGCCCGGAAAATCCGCGCTCCATCCGCCCGATGACGGCCGCGCTCGTCCTCCTGAGCGGCCTGCAAACCGTGCAGGCGGAAAGCTACGCCAGTCTGCAATTGGGTCTGGCGTATCCCGCCGTGGCGCGGCTGACGTATCCCGGAGGTGAGACGGCGCATCGCGACCTGTACCCGGGGGCGGCAGTGAGCGCGGCCGTGGGCTTTCACCTCACGGAGCGGGTGCGCCTGGAGGGGGAACTGGGCTACCAGACCACGCCGTTGTCGAAATTCGCTTTCGCCCTCGAACCGCACAACCGCCGGGGCGATGCCCGCCGGTTTTCCGTGCTGGGCAGCGCCTATTACGATCTGCACAACCCCACCCCCTTCACCCCGTATATCGGGGGCGGTTTGGGCGTGGCCTGGGTCGTGATCGACGACGCGCAGGTTCGCAGCGGCGCCACGGCGGAGGCCGTCACGGAGCGGACGACGGTCTTTGCCTATCAGCTGGGCCTGGGCGCCAGTTACCACCTGACACCCGAGGTCAAACTGGACCTCGGCTACCGCTATTACGCCACTGCCGAACTGCCGCTGGAACAGGCGGACATGAGCCACGCCAGCCATAACCTTTACGCCGGTTTGCGGTTCGCTTTCTGAACGCGATCCGCGCCACTTTCTCCACCCTGATACAGGAACACGACTCATGAACTTCATGCCCAAACTCGCCACTCTGGCCATCCTCTCCGCCCTGTCCGGCGCCGCGCTGAGTGCGCCCGGGCCCTATGTCGCCGGCACCCTCGGCCTGTCGTTGCCCGTGGATGCCGAACTCTCCGCCCCGGGCACGGAACGGGCGGACTTTAGCTTCGATGGCGGCCTGGGGCTGAGCGCCGGCCTTGGCTACCAGCTGGCCAATGGCCTGCGCTTCGAGGCCGGCCTGGCCTATCAGAAGAACGACCTCGACAAAGTGCAGATGATGGGCGCGGAAGCGAAGATGAACGGCGACGTAAGCAGCACCGCCTTCCTCGCCAGCGCCTTTTACGATATCCCCACCGGCACCAAGTTCAGCCCCTTCCTCGGCGGCGGTGTCGGCCTGGCCAAAGTGCGGCTTAATGACTTCGCTCTGGAAGGTGGCGAACACTGGGATAACAATGATGTGGTCTTCGCCTATCACCTGAGCCTCGGCGTGAGCTTTGCGGTCAATCCGCAGCTGAATCTAGACGCCGGTTACCGCTATGCCGCCACCGAGGACCTGCGCTTCTCTTCCGGCGGCCCCTGGGACAAGGACGTCGAGATCACCAACGCCTCCCACAACCTGTTCGCCGGCGTGCGTTACGCCTTCTAAGCCAGCCCCCCCGCGGGCGCCCCAGGCGTCCGCTAATTTCTGACGCCACGCGTCATGCCCACCGCTGGCGGGCGCGTGGCGCCCTGTTTCCCCGTCACGGTCTGACGACCGGGTGAGGTGCTGCTGAACCTGCTGGATGACCCCTGAATTCCTGTGCATGAGCCCGGTGAGATCCGCGATATCGATCTCGCAAGCCTGCTGACCCAAGACACGCCGCGCACCCTGTCCCTGGCGGGGGATGACATGGAAGCCGCCGCCCTGCAGCTGCTCAGCGCCCTGACCCGGACCCTGTTCACCCCCGCCGATGGCGCCGCTTATCATCGGCGGCTGCGCACCCCACTGACCCCGGCGGAGTATCGCGCCACGGTCCGCGACTACCGCCACTGGTTCGAGCTGTTTCATCCCCAGACCCCGTTTTTGCAAACCCGCGGCGTGCCGGCCACGGAGCCGACCCGATCCAGAAACTGTTTGTCGGCCTCCCGCAGGGATCACCCCGACCTTTCTCAACCCGGTTGACGCCATCCGCCACGTCTGCCCGCGCTGCAAGTCCATTGCCCTGTTCAATCAGGCCAGTGTCGCGCCCAGTTTCGGTGGGGGCTTCAAGAACCCCCGGCGCGGCAACGGACCGATCATCACCCTGCTCGCCGGGCGCCACCTGCGCGAAACGATCTGGCTCAACGTCCTGTCCCAGGACACCCTCCGCCAGCACTACCCGCTGGCCACGGACCCGGTGGCGCCGACCTGGATCGACCCCCCTGCGCCGTCAGACCACGTATCGCGCCGCGGAGATCGGGTTGATCCGCGGCCTGTTCTGGCAACCGCACCACGTCGAACTCCTGCCCACGGCGGCGGGCGGGCGCTGCGAAGCCTGTCAGGGCGACAGCCCGCGCCTGGTCCCGGCGTTTAACAAAGCGCCCTTTGCCTTTGGCGTCATGGGCTGCTGGCTCCACCCCCACAGCACGCAGCAGGGGGACCTCCACCAGGCGCGCCGGTCCGGGTGCGCTACCGCATCTTCAACACCAGCACGCCCACCTGGCATCAGCTGAATCACTATCTCCAGGCCGGCAGCACCGATCAGCCCGCCCTGGTCGTGCAGCAGGGCCAGGCGCAGCACCCGGAGACCCTGCTGATCCGCCTGCTGGTGTCCGGGTATCGCACCCGGCAAAGCCGGGTGCGCGAACGGCGCCACAAGGTGTTCACCCTGCCGCTCCACTGGCCCGACCATGCCGGCAGCCGCCAGCTGGAGGCCGGGCAGACCTTCGCCCAGGCGGTGCGCAACATCCTTCGCGGACAGGTGTTTTACGCCAGCAAGCAACTGGGCGCCTCACTCCAGAACGCGGTCGAGCAGCAGTTCGACCACGGCAGCCGCTCCCTGGTGGATGCGCTGTTCACCGAGATGACCCGCCGCGAGCGCCAGCGGGCCATGCTGGAATTCAACGACGCGGTCATCCGCCTGGCCTACACCCTGTTCGAGCAGGCCGTGGCCCCGTATCACCATACCGTGCGCGCCCACGCCGATGAGGATCTCCACGCCCTGCGCCGGTTACTCATCCACGCCGAACTGCGGCTCGACCGGGGCACGTTCGCGCCGGTGCGGCTGTTCTGGGGCGAAGCCGCCAAGCGCCGCATTCTGCAGGGTTATTTCACCCACCCGCCGCGCCGCGCCGCGGCCTGACCCGCCAGGAAACCCGCCAATGAATGCCTACAACTATCTGAACCTGAGCGTCCTGATCTCGCATAACGCTTCCTGCCTCAACCGCGATGACCTGGGGATGCAGAAGACCGTCCTGTATGGCGGCGTGCGGCGCACGCGCATCACCAGCCAGGCCCTGAAACGGGTGATGAGGCGCTCGGAATACTATCGCGTGCATCTCGGCACGCCCAGTTTCCGCAGCCGTAACCTCGCCCTGATCACCGATCACCTGCAGGCGCAGTTGGCCGGCGAGTTTGAGGAAGCGGTCATCAGCCGGACGGCCCGGCTGTTCGTCACCAATGCCAGCGTGCCGGCGGAGGAGGAGAAGGCGGAGGCGCCGGACCCGGCCGCGGAGGATGCCGCGGCAGCGGGCGAAAAGGGACAGGCCGTGGCCCCCTGGTGCGTGGTCGAGATCCGCGAACTGTGTGGCCGGGTGGCCCGGGTGCTCGACGAGGGGTTGCCGGCGGAGGAATGCGCCAAAATCGCCGCCCGTCACGCCCAACTGCTGGAGAAATACGCCAAGGCGAAGACCAAGCCGGCGAAAGCGCCGCCCAGTCTGCGCGCGCTGGAAGAGGAAGAGCTCGACAAGAAAATTGTCCGCCAGCTGCGGGGGCAGGCGCCGGCGACCAGCCAGGCCTTCAATCAGGGTCGATATCGCGGTCTCCGGGCGCATGGCCACCTCGGGCCTGATGACCACGGTGCATGCGGCGCTGTCCGTCGCGCACGCGTTCACCACCCATTCCAGCGAGCCCGATATCGACTGGTTCACGGCGATGGATGACCTCGACGAGCAGGGCGCCGGGCACATCTCGACCCAGGAATTTTCCACCGGCGTGTTCTATCGCTACGCCTGCCTCGATCTGGGGACCTTGCAGCGCAATCTGGGCGCCGCGCCCCGCGCCCGGGCGCTGAAGGTTGCCCGCCATGTGGCCCATCTGCTGGCGACCGAGGTGCCCAGCAGCAAGCAGAGCGCCTTCGCTGCGTATAACCACGCCGATCTGGTCCTCGCCAGTTTCAGTCAAACACCCCTATCCCTGGCCACTGCCTTCGAGAACCCGGTCAAGGCCAAGGGTGGCTTCCTGCAACCCTCCGCCGCCCGACTGCTCGCCTATTGGGACGACATGCAGCGGATGTACAGCCGGACCGACCCGATGGCCGTGTGCTTCCGCGTGCCGCTGGAGGGCCGGGCGGTGCTGCCAGCCTCGATGCGCTCGAACAGTGGATCGTCCGGGACGGCCAGTGATGACGGCCATGTCCCGCTTCCTGCTCCTCAAACTGGTCGGGCCGATGCAGGCCTGGGGTGACCATACCCTGGAAACCTGCCGGCCGGTGCGGCCCTTCCCCACCCGCTCCGGCCTGGTCGGGCTGCTGGGCGCCTGTCTCGGCATCGACGGACAACAGCGGGCGGAACTCTGCGCCCTGGATGCGTCATTCCGCCTGGCGGTACGTGCCGATCAGGACCCCCACCGCCCCTATGGGGCCTCGATCATTACCGATTTCCACACCGTATCCCCGGTGCGCCGGGCGGACGGCCAGCTGAGCCCCTATCCGCTGGTCACGCGCCGGGAATATCTGTGCGATGCAACGGTGTCCGGTTAAAGTCATAGGTAGGCCCTCAACATTGGCGCCAACTCGCGTTCATAGAGCCCTGGAGAGGCTGGTTTGAGGAAACAATGCTTGAAGAACCGGAGGACC
>JAGVUH010000048.1 GCA_019136395.1 Gammaproteobacteria bacterium | reverse complement strand
CGTCCAGCTCAGTCACCACGCGGATCCCCGTCGCCGTCTGGCCTGGACCCTGGAGCGGGTGGACATGGGCCAGGGCTGGATCGGCGTCCACACCGGACGTCCCAACGCCGTCCTGGCGGAGGGCATCGCCACCGGGCGCATCCCGGCCCTGGCGGGCTACCATTCCTTGCGCCGCGAGCAGGTCTATGCCCCCGCCGGCCAGGCGGGGGGCCGGCTGGACATCGTGTTACGGGAGGGCCCGGCCCCCGATGCCCTGGTGGAGATCAAGAACACGACCCTGCTTGAAGGTGAGCGGGTCCTGTTTCCGGATGCGGTCAGCGAGCGCGGTCGCAAGCATCTCGATCTGCTGGCGACCGCCCGGGCCGCGGGCTGGCGGGCGATCATCCTCTTCGCCATCAACCGGCCCGAGGGTCAGTGCTTCGCCCCCGCCGTGGAGGTCGATCCCCGTTATGCCGAGCGGCTGCGTCAGGTCGCCAGCGCCGGAGTCGAACTCCTCGCCATCCGCCTGCGGCATACCGCGACGGGCATCGAGACCGGCGAGAGCCTGCCCGTCACCCTCGCTTGAACACCAGGTAGGAGAAGCAGGACCGGGCACCCCACCTGGCGAGGACTCAATAGCCGCTACCGCTGAGGTCGAGGGGATCGGGGTAGGCGGCGATGCGCTCGACGCCCGTGGCGAGGCGGCCGTCCGGGTGGAGTTCCAGCCAGCGAAAGCCGGGGGTGGCCGGGTCGAGGGCGAAGTCCAGGCTCCCGGGCAGGAACTGGATGCAGGTCGAGGGGGCACCTAGCAGGGCGACGCCCCGGCGCTCCCCGGCGTATTCCTGGTGCACATGGCCAAAAACGATAGCCCGCACCTGGGGATGACGGTCGATGATGGCGAAAAAGTCATCCGGGTTGTCCAGGGTCATCTCGTCCAGCCAGGGGCTGCCCAGGGGCAGGGGCTGATGATGCAGGACCACCATGGCCGGGGCCTGTGGCCGGGCGGCCAGGGCCGCCTCCAGGATCGCCAGTTCTTTGGCCGCCAGGTGGCCGCCCTCGGAGCCGGGCAGGTGGGAGTCGAGCAGCGCCAGATTCCAGGGTCCGCAGTCGACCCGGGGTGGCATGTCGATCGGCCCGCCAACCAGGCTGCGGGCCATTTCCGCCGGCACGTCGTGATTGCCGGGGATGGCGTGGCAGGGGAGGCCCAGTCGCGCGCAGCGCCCGGCGAGATAACGGTAGCTGGCCGGGCTGGCATCCTGGGACAGATCGCCGGTGAGCAGCACCCGGTCCGCGGCGCCAAAGGCCGACCCGGCCAGGTCCAGGACCCCCTCCAGGGTCAGGCGCGTCCGTTGGCCGAGCAGGTCACCCTCGGGATCGGCGAAGATATGCGGGTCGGAGATCTGCAGCAGGCGTTGGGTGGCGGGGCGGGGCATCAGCGGCGTCTCCCGGGAAACTCAGCGGAAGGGGCCCGTCCGGGCGCGAACCTCAACCCTCCGCGGGCCTGGTCGGGGATGGGACGCGCGGCCTGGCGCCCTCTAGTTGTCATCTTCGACGCCCAGGGCCTTGAGGGTCTTTTTCACCAGGCCGGAATCGCCACTCCAGTCCGGCACGCTGACGATCACCTCCTCGGGCTCCCCCGCCTCCAGGCGTGCCGGGTTGGGCGTGGTGAAGCCCTCGACGCGGGTCATGACCTCACCGTCGAAATAGACCACCAGCGGCTTCTTTTCCATGTCGCGATGGGGATGACGGATGGTGTAGGTGTAATACCAGCGATCCTGGTGGAAGAGGTCGGTGAGCATGGGCGTGCCCAGCAGGTAGCGGACCTGACTGCGCGTCATGCCCGGTTCGAGCCGGTCGACCATCTCCTCGGTGATGATGTTGCCCTGCTGGATGGTCATCTGATAGACAAAGGGCAGCCGGTTGAGGGCCGATTCCTGATAGTCGGGCGCGCCGTCCCGCTTGGTGGCGCAGCCGCTGAGGGCGAGGCTTGCACCCATGGCCAATAAAATGGGAAGCTTTTGCATCTTTTTGGTCGATACCCGGGCGGACGCCGATTCAGGGGGGCAAATAATACCCCAGCCCATCAAGCCTCGGGGAAGGAATCGGCGGGCTGAACCGGGGGAGGAGGGCGGCGTGGACAAGACGGATATCAAGCAGGCCGGGCTCAAGGTGACGCTACCGCGCGTCAAGATCCTGGAGATCCTGGAGGCCAGTGGCAAGGGCGAGGGTCCCCGTCACCTGCGCGCGGAAGACGTGTACCGCCGGCTGCTGGAGCGGGGGGAGGAGATTGGCCTGGCCACCGTGTACCGGGTGCTGACCCAGTTCGTGGAGGCCGGGCTGGTCTGTCGCCACAACTTCGAGGGGGGGCAGTCGGTCTTCGAACTGGATCGGGGGGCGCATCACGACCATCTGGTGTGCATGAAGTGCGGCCAGGTGGTGGAATTCATGGATGAGGCCATCGAGAGCCGTCAGCAGGCGATCGCCGCCGAGCACGGTTTCACCCTGGAGGATCACACCCTGGTGATCCACGGCCTCTGCCCCGCCTGCCAGGCGCCGGGGTTAGGGTGCGGCGGGGTCAGGGGCGCGTGCCTCAGCCCCCGGCCCGCTCGATCATTTCCCTAGCGTGGGCCAGGGTCTTCTCGGTGATGGTGGTGCCGCCGAGCATGCGGGCGATCTCGTCGATCCGGGCCTTGGCGTCGAGGCGGCGGATATGGGTGTGAGTCTGGCCGTCCCGGGTCTCCTTGCGCACCTGGAGATGGTGGTGGGCCTGGGCGGCGACCTGGGGCAGGTGGGTGACGCACAGCACCTGACGCCGCTCCCCCAGGGCCCGCAGCAGGCGGCCGACGACCTCCGCCACCGCCCCGCCGATGCCCACGTCCACCTCGTCGAAGACCAGGGTGGGGATGGCGGCGCACTCGGCGGTGGCGACCTGGATGCACAGGCTGATGCGGGAGAGCTCGCCCCCGGAGGCGACCTTGGCCAAGGGCTGAAGGGGCTGGCCGGGGTTGGCGCTGACCAGGAACTCCACCCGGTCCAGGCCCTGACCGCTGGCGGCCTCCTCCGCCAGGCGCGTCAACTGGACCTCGAAGCGGCCGCCCTTCATGCCCAGCTCCGCCATGGCGGTGGTGACCGTGGCCGACAGCCGGGCGGCGGCGACCTGACGGGCGGCGCTGAGCTCAAGGGCCCGCACCCGGTAACCTTGCCAGGCCGCGTCCCGTTCCCGGCTCAGCACGTCCAGGGAGACCTCGTCCCCCTCCAGCCCGGCGAGCTCGCCGCGCAGCCGGTCCAGGGTCTCCGGCAGTTCGTGGGGTAGGACCCGGTACTTCCGCGCCAGGTCGTGGACCTGGGCCAGACGGGCCTCGACCTGCTCCAGTAGGGCTGGGTCCAGTTCCAGGCCATCCAGATACTGGCGCAGCCCCGAGGCCGCCTCCTCGACCTGGATGGCGGCCCCGGCGATTAGATCGCGGACCTCCCCCAGGCGCTCGTCATAGCTCAGGAGGCCATCCAGTTCGGACTCCGCCCGGCCCAGCCGATCGCGCAGGGCGTCCTCGCCGTCATGGAGGGCGTCGAGCAGCCGACCGGCGGTGCCCTGGAGCAGGCCCAGGTGGGCCAGGCGCCGCTGCTCCCGATCCAGCTCCTCGATGTCCCCCGCCGTCAGGCCCAGGCCTTCGAGTTCCTCGACCTGGAAGCGCAGCAGGTCCAGGCGCGCCGCCCGCTCCGCCCCCTGGGTGAGGAGGGCGCGCAGCCGGTCCTCCCGGGCGCGGTAGTCGCGAAAGAGGCCGGCCAGTTCCCGGACCTGGCTGGTCTGGCCGGCGTAGCCGTCCAGGAGCTCGCGCTGGGCGGCGGGGCGCAGCAGGGACTGGTGGGCATGCTGGCCATGGATGTCCACCAGGCGCTCGCCCAGGGACTGGAGCTGGGTGCCGCTGGCGAGGCGACCGTTGATGTAGGCCCGGGAGCGGCCACTGGCCGGCAGCAGGCGGCGGATGGCGCAGTCGCCATCGCCTTCCTCGGCCAGGTCCTGCTCCACCAGCCAGTCCCGGGCCGCGGGCACGGCGGTGAGGTCGAAGCTGGCCGCCACCTCGGCCCGCTCGCGACCCGCCCGGATCATGCCCGCGTCGGCCCGGTCCCCCAGGGCGAGGCCCAGGGCGTCGATGAGGATGGACTTACCGGCCCCGGTCTCGCCAGTGAGGGCGGTCATGCCCGGGCCCAGTTCGAGTTCCAGGGCGCTGACCACGGCGAGGTCCTGAATGAGGATATGGCTCAGCATGGGGTGCCTCCTGTTATCGGGGCCGGATAAGCTAGGTCGCCACCAGGCTAATCCGGATTAAGGCCCGCCGGATGACCGGCCCACCCCAGCTTGGCGCGCAGGATCTGGAAATGATCGTGTCCCCGGGGATGCAGGAGGCGGATGGGATGGGGGGCGCGTTCGATCCGCACGCTGGAGTCCGCGGTGAGAAAGACATCGGCCTGGCCGTCGCAGGTGACGATGACATGGCCCTGGTCATGGGCGCTGTCGGCGCGGATCTCGATGCGGCTGTGGCCGCCCACCACCAGCGGCCGGTTGCTGAGGGTGTGGGGACAGATGGGCACCAGGGCGATGGCGTCTAGGGCCGGATGGATGAGCGGGCCACCGCCGGAGAGGGCATAGGCGGTGGAGCCGGTGGGGGTGGCGACGATGATGCCGTCCCCCCGCTGGCGGTTGACGAAGGAGCCGTCGATCAGGGTCTCCAGCTCGATCATGCGCGCCGTGTTCCATTTGTGGATGACGACGTCGTTGAGGGCCAGGAGTGGCGGGTCACCGTTGACCCGCGCCGCGAGGAGGAAGCGCTCCTCGGCATCGAACTCCCCGGCCAGGATGGGGTCCAGGCAGGTCTCCAGGGCATCGGTGGGGAGGTCGGCGAGAAAGCCGAGGCGGCCCAGGTTGATCCCCAGCAGGGGGACCCCCGAGCTGGCCAGGGCGCGGGCTGCGCCGAGCAGGGTGCCGTCACCGCCGACGGTGATGACCAGATCGCAGGCCTCCCCCATGGCGTCGGGATCCAGGGCCAGGTCGGCGGGTTCGGTGGTCAGGGCCGCGGCCAGGGGATCGAACCGGACCGCGAGCCGGCGCTGGCGCAGACAAGCGGCCAGGTGCTGGACGGCCTGACGGGTCTTGACGGTCTCGCCCTGCTTGGCGATGACGCCGATGGTCGCGAAGGGGTGGGGCAAGGGGGGGGAGGGGCCTTTCATGGCGATGATGATCGCCGAAAGGGGCTTGGTCGTAAACAACGCCGCTTGACGCGATGCGGCTTGCCTTGACAGCCCGCCGGGCAATCCCTAAATTGACCGCTTTAGCACTCACCCCAGGGGAGTGCTAATCGGGTGGTAGGGACGCGCGGTCGCGCGAAGTCGGGATTCCGAGGGCGCAAAGTGACGGCGAAGACTGACAATCCGGTCAGTGACCGGGCCTTGCACTTTCTCAAGGCGCTGGTGGAGCGGTATATCCGTGACGGCCAGCCCGTGGGTTCGCGCACCCTGGCCAAGGACACCGGGCTGGAGCTGAGTCCGGCCACGGTCCGCAACGTCATGGCCGACCTGGAGGAACTGGGCCTGGTGACCTCGCCCCACACCTCCTCGGGACGGGTGCCGACGGTCTCGGGTTATCGCCTCTTCCTCGATACCCTGCTGACGGTGAAACCGCCGGCGGCGGACGAGGTGGACGAGATGCGCCGGCGCTTCGCCGCCCTGGATGACTCGGCGGCCCTGATCGCGACCGCCTCCCAGCTCCTCTCCGGCGTGACCCGTCTCGCCGGGGTGGTGATGCTGCCGCGCCGCGAGCGCAACGCCTTCCGGCGGATCGAGTTCCTGCCCCTCTCCGGCGACCGGGTGCTGGCCATCCTGGTGACCGACGAGGGCGAGGTCCACAACCGGATCATCCACACCGACGAGCGTTACAGCCCCTCGCAACTGGAGCAGGCCGCCAACTACCTCAACGCCCTCTTTCTCGGGCGGGACATGCGCGAGGTGCGGCAGCGGCTCCTGGACGAGATGCGCCGTACCCATGACCACATGGACCAGCTCATGCGTCAGGCCCTGGACCTGGCCCGACGGGTGGTGGAGGTGGCCGAGGACAAGGATGAGCTGTACGTGGCGGGTCAGACCAATCTCATGGACTTCGCCGAACTCGCCAACCTGGATCGCCTCAAGCAACTCTTCGAGGCCTTTACCGAAAAGCGGCAGATCCTGCACCTGCTTGATCGCTGCATCGAGGCCGAAGGGGTGCAGATCTTCGTCGGCGAGGAGTCGGGTTACGAGGTCTTGGGAGGTTGCAGCCTGGTGGGCGCCCCCTACCACATCGATGGCAAGGTGATTGGGGTCCTGGGCGTCATCGGCCCGGCGCGCATGAACTACCCGCGGGTGATCCCGATCGTTGACGTGACGGCGCGCCTTCTCGGCGCCGCCCTCAAACATGGTTGAAGCGCAGATCCGGGGTGAAGGCCAGTCCCCTTGCATCCCGGTCAGGAGGTAATGATGGCAATGGTAGAGGAACAGGTACAACCCGCCGGGACCGCCCGGGCCCCCGGGCCCGCGTCCGGCGAGAGGGTGGAGATCAAGACCGAGGTCGGGGTCGGTGCCGCGGCTCAGTCCGGGGCCGGGGCCGGCGCTGAGTCCGGGGCGGATGCCCAGGCCGCGTCGCCCACGGAGCCCGCGGCGAGCGCTGCGGCCCAGGCCCAGGCCGAGGCGGCGCCGACCGAACCCAATCCCTTCGCGACGGAGCAGCGCGCCGAGGGTGGTGGGACCCGGGCCCAGGCCGCGGAGGGGTCCGGTGGCCCGGCTGACGCCAATCTGTCCGCCCTGCTGGAGGACGCCCGCGCCAAGGCCGACGACCACTGGGATCAGTTGCTGCGCACCCGCGCCGAGATGGAGAACCTGCGCCGTCGCCACGCCCTCGAACTGGAGAAGGCCCACAAGTACGCCCTCGACAGCTTCGTCAAGGACCTGCTGGGGGTCCGTGACAGCCTGGAACTGGCCCTCGAGGCCGCCAGCAAGGAACAGGCCGACCTGGCCAGCCTGCGGGAGGGTACCGAGCTGACCCTCAAGCAGATGGCCGATGTCATGAGTCGCTTCGGCGTCGAGCGGCTCGATCCCCGGGGGGAGCCCTTCAACCCCGAGTATCACCAGGCCATGACCCTCCAGCCCAGCACCGAGGTGCCGCCCAATACCGTGACCACCGTCATCCAGAAGGGGTATGTCCTCAACGGTCGTCTGGTTCGCCCGGCCATGGTGATCGTCTCCAGCGCCGGTTGAGTATTGGGCTGGTCGGCTGAGCCACACCGATTCCTGACCGGGGTCAAACAAGCACGCAATAACCCGAGTGCCGCCTTTAAACCCGCGGGGTTTCACCCCATTTGCCGCGGCATCCGGCGCGCCCCACCCGGCGCGCTATCCACCAGTTCCGGAGAACAGTCAACATGGGAAAGATCATCGGCATCGACCTGGGTACCACCAATTCCTGCGTCGCTATCATGGAGGGCGACAAGGTCAAGGTCATCGAGAACGCGGAGGGCGATCGCACCACGCCCTCCATCGTCGCCTTCACCGGCGACAACGAGGTCCTGGTCGGCCAGTCCGCCAAGCGGCAGGCGGTCACCAACCCCCAGAACACCCTCTTCGCCATCAAGCGGCTGATCGGCCGGCGTTTCGAGGACGACGTGGTCAAGAAGGACATGGGCATGGTGCCCTACAAGATCGCCCGCGCCGACAACGGTGACGCTTGGGTCGAGGTCCACGGCAAGAAAATGGCCCCGCCGGAGATCTCGGCCAAGATCCTGCAGAAGATGAAGAAGACTGCCGAGGACTACCTGGGCGAGGAGGTGCGCGAGGCCGTCATCACCGTGCCCGCCTACTTCAACGACTCCCAGCGCCAGGCGACCAAGGACGCCGGCCGGATCGCCGGCCTCGACGTCAAGCGCATCATCAACGAGCCCACCGCCGCCTCCCTGGCCTATGGCATGGACAAGCAGCGCGGCGACCAGAAGATCGCGGTCTTCGACCTGGGTGGCGGTACCTTCGACATCTCCATCATCGAGATCGCCGAGATCGAGGGCGAGCACCAGTTCGAGGTCCTGTCCACCAATGGCGACACCTTCCTCGGTGGCGAGGACTTCGACAAGCGCATCATCGACCACCTGGTGGAGATCTTCCAGAAGGAGCAGGGCATGGACCTGCGCAAGGACCCCCTGGCCCTGCAGCGTCTCAAGGAGGCCGCGGAGAAGGCCAAGATCGAGCTCAGCTCCAGTCAGCAGACCGACATCAACCTGCCCTACATCACCGCCGATCAGACCGGGCCCAAGCACCTCAACGTCAAGCTGACCCGGGCCAAGCTGGAGTCCCTGGTCGAGGACCTGGTGGAGCGGACCATTGGGCCCTGCCGCACCGCACTCAAGGACGCCGGCCTGGGCGCCGGGGAGATCAACGAGGTCATCCTGGTCGGTGGCCAGACCCGCATGCCCATGGTCCAGGCCAAGGTCCAGGAGTTCTTCGGCAAGGCCCCGCGCAAGGACGTCAACCCCGACGAGGCGGTGGCCGTGGGCGCCGCCATCCAGGGCGGCGTGCTCGGTGGCCAGGTCAAGGACGTGCTGCTCCTCGACGTCACCCCCCTGTCGCTGGGCATCGAGACCCTGGGCGGGGTCATGACCAAACTGATCGAGAAGAACACCACCATCCCCACCTCGGCCCAGCAGGTCTTCTCCACCGCCGACGACAACCAGACCGCCGTCACCGTCCACGTCCTGCAGGGTGAGCGCGAGCAGGCCTCCGCCAACAAGTCCCTGGGGCGGTTTGACCTGAGCGACATCCCGCCGGCACCCCGCGGCATGCCCCAGATCGAGGTCAAGTTCGACATCGACGCCAACGGCATCCTCAACGTCTCCGCCAAGGACAAGGCCACTGGCAAGCAGCAGTCCATCGTCATCAAGGCCTCCTCCGGCCTCTCCGACGACGAGATCAAGCGCATGGTCAAGGACGCCGAGGCCCATGCCGAGGAGGATCGCCGTTTCCACGAGCTGGTGGGCGCCCGCAACCAGGCCGACACCCTCATCCACGCCACTCGCAAGTCCATGGAGCAGCTCGGCGACAAGATGGAGTCCGGGGAAAAGGAGCGTATCGAGTCCGCCATCAAGGACCTGGAAGGGGCCATGAAATCGGAGGACAAGGACCGCATCGAGCGCCTGACCAAGGCCCTGGGCGATGCCTCCGCCAAGATGGCCGAGCGCCTCTATTCCCAGCAGGGTGACGCCGGCGCCGGTCAGGCCGGGGCCGGCGGCCACGCCGGTCCGGCGGGCGGGGAGAAGAAGGCCGGCGGTGACGACGTGGTCGACGCCGAGTTCGAGGAGGTCAAGGACGACCGCAAGTGACCTGGAGGTGATGGTCCTCGCGGGTGCGGTATTTGTTCAGACTCCTCGCCCCCCGGAGGGTTTCAGCGGCGCAAGCCACTGACCCTCCTACCCCTTCCCCCCTGGCGGGGGAGGGTCGGGGGGAGGGGGCTGAACGATCGCACCCGTAGCTGGCCGGTCCCTAACCGGGCCATCACGGCCACCCGAAGTCCCTCGCGGTGGCCGTTGCCGAAAACGCCGGGTCCGCCGCGTATAATCCACCGCCTTTACCCCCGCTCGAGAATCCTGCCGTCCCCTCGCCATGTCCAAACGCGATTATTACGAAGTCCTCGGGGTCCCCCGCAACGCCAGCGAGGCCGATATCAAGAAGGCCTACCGGCGCCTGGCCATGAAATACCATCCGGACCGTAACCCCGGCCCGGAGGGGGAACAGAAGTTCAAGGAGGCCAAGCAGGCCTACGAAATCCTCACGGATGCCCGCAAACGCTCGGCCTACGATCAGTTCGGCCATGCCGGGGTCGATGCCGAGGGCGGATTCGGTCAGGGCCCGGCGGGGGGCTTCGGCGACATCTTCGGCGACGTCTTCGGCGACATCTTCGGCGGCGGCCGGGGCGGGGGCCGGCGCATCCACCGTGGCGCGGATCTGCGCTATGACCTCAACCTCAGCCTGGAAGACGCGGTGGCCGGCAAGGAGGTCAAGATCCGCATCCCCACCCTGGTGGAGTGCCATCACTGCGGCGGCAGCGGGGCCAAGCCCGGCACCAAGCCACGCACCTGCACCACCTGCAATGGTCTGGGTCAGGTGCGCATGCAGCAGGGCTTTTTCTCCATCCAGCAGACCTGTCCCCAATGCCGGGGGACCGGCACCCGCATCGAGGACCCCTGCGTCCATTGTCGTGGTCAGGGACGGGTGCAGGAGCAGAAGACCCTCTCGGTCAAGGTGCCGCCCGGCGTCGATACCGGCGATCGCATCCGCCTGGCCGGGGAAGGGGAACCAGGGGAGCAGGGTGGTCCGCCGGGGGATCTCTATGTCCAGATCGCCGTCGAGCGCCACCCCATCTTCACCCGCGAGGACAATCACCTCTTCTGTGAGGTGCCCATCGGCTTCGTCACCGCCGCCCTGGGCGGTGAAATGGAAGTGCCGACCCTCGACGGCAAGGTGATGCTCAAGATCCCGGCCGGCACCCAGACCGGCAAGATGTTCCGCGTCCGCGGCAAGGGCGTCAAACCCGTGCGCGGCGGGGCCATCGGTGACCTTATCTGCCGGGTTCTGGTGGAGACCCCCGTCAACCTGACCGAGCGCCAGAAGGAGCTGCTGCGGGAGTTCGACGAATCCGTCACCGCCGGTGGCGACAAGCACAGCCCCCAGTCCCATTCCTGGCTGGATGGGGTCAAGGGCTTTTTCGAGAAGATGGGGTTTTAGCGATCCCTCAGGAAACCCCCTAATAAAAACAAAACCATAAAAGCGATAACCATGCAAAGGAGAGGAGACATTGATCTACACGAAAAAATCACCCGCCCTGCTGATCATGGGCCTGGTGGTCCTACTGTGGGGCTGGCTGAATCAGAGTGGTAACCTCGATGGCGTCCAGGGCTGGTTGCACAAGAGCACTTACGCCGAGCACGTCAAGGCCCAGGACAAATTCACGGCGGAGGTAAGCGCCGCCGCGGAGAAGGCGGCGGCGGAGGGCAAACCCGCGCCGCAGTTGTCGCCACCCAAGTCCAAGTTCAACGACCTCAAGGCCGAGCAGGCGAACTACAGTTTCATTTTTGGTGGCATCGCCACCCTGCTCGGGCTCGGCATCCTGGCCTGGCGTCCCCGCGAAGGTCATCTGGACTACTACCTGTCCATCTTTCCGGGCATCGCCTATCTGATCTTCATCGCCTTCGTCGTGCGCTGGGGGCTCGATCCCCTGTTCGCCGGCTGGGGCAAGGCCGCGCAGCCTACCCTGGGCTGGGACTTCGCCAAGATCTTCAATCTCAACTACGTGGTGCTGGGCATCCTCATCGGCATCCTCATCGTCAATGTCTTCCGCATCCCCGACTGGGCCGCCAATGGGGTGCGCACCGCCCGCTTCTTCCTCAAGACCGGTGTAATCCTCCTCGGCACCCTCTACAGCGCGGCCGAACTGGCGCAACTGGGCGCCTTGTCGGTGGTCATGATCGGCATCTTCGTCCTGGGCTCGGTATGGCTGGTCCTGATCATGGGCAAGCGCATGCGGGCCGAGAACTCGATGACGGCGGTGCTCTCCGCCGGGATGGGCGTCTGTGGCGTCTCCGCCACGGTGGCCGCCTCGCCGGTGGTCAACGCTAAGGCCGCGGAGATCGCCTACACCATCGGCACCATCCTGGTCTGGGGCGTGGCCTGCATGTTCATCTTCCCGACCATCGGCCATCTGCTGGGCATGGGCCCGGTGCAGTTCGGGGCCTGGGCGGGCACGGGCATCCTCAACTCGGCCCAGGTGGCCGGCGCGGCCCTGGCCTTCGATCCCCACGGCATCGAGACCCTCAAGGTCGCCGAGATCTTCAACATCACCCGGGTGCTCTTCCTGCCGCTGATCGTCCTCTGGCTGGCCGCCTGGTACGTCAAGCACGAGGTCGGGGCGCAAAAGGTGAACCTGGGCCAGGTGCTCGTCGCCAAGTTCCCGGTCTTCGTCCTCGGCTTCATCCTCATGTTCGCCCTGTCCACCCTGGGGGCCTTTTCTCCGGCGGGACACTATCAGGGCAAGTACTTCAGCGGTGAGCAGGTCAAGCAGGACAAGCTGCTGGGCGACAAGGACCTCAGGGCCCTGGAGACGGAACTGGTCCGGTTAAGTGGACCCGAGGGCACCCAGGCCCTGGCGGATCATTTCACCGCCAAGGCCGTCAACATTGGCCAGCGCCACGCCGCCCCGGCGGACGCCCTGCAGGGGCTTAAGGACCTGATCGCCAACCGCAAGATGACCAGCCGCGATCAGGATGGCGTCCTGGTCGCCACGGCCAAGTTGCCCGGTCTGGAGGCCGGCGCCAAGGGGGCGATCGAGAAGGCGAGCAAGGCCGCCTGGCACAGTTCCAAGACCATCGCCGCCTTCCGCGAGTGGCTGGCCTGGCTCTTCGCCGTCGGCCTCATCGGCCTGGGCATGCAGATCACCGTCAAGTCCCTGAAACAGGCCGGCGGCAAGCCGCTGATCATCGGTGGCGTCGTCGGCACCCTCAAGGCGGTCGGCTCCCTCATCGTCGTCCTGCTGTTCGTGCGGGAATTCATCTAATTTACCTTTTCACCTGATTGGAGACCCACCATGGCCGAACAGAAATTCGAGCGCGGCACCAACCTGTCCATCTTCGTCAGTGACCGCCGGGAGGACATCGGGGCGCTGATCTTCGCCCTGGTTATCGCCATCGGCGTTGTCTTCTTCGTTGGCAACTGAGCCAGGGACGGGGTCGCGCGCCGAGTCCCCGTCCGATCCCCCCCGGGACCCCGCCAGGGGTCCCCTTGGGGGGCCCCGGCCCCACCTGGATCTCGGCGGGAGGCGCCCACGGAGTCATCGCCCCGGACACCCCCGGGGTCTTTCACCCCGATGCCTTTGAACGCGGTGCCTTGCACCCAGGACCCTTTGACCCCGGCCTCTTTCACCCCGGAGCGGCTGCTGCTGTGCCACCACGGCACCCCGGGGGCGGCCGCGGCCGCGGCCCTGGCCCTGCGCATAGCCCAGCCCGGTTACACCGACCTTATTCATTGCCTGGTGGTGCCGGACCTCTGGGGCGGCATGCAGGGGGACGACTGGCTGAACAACGCCTCCACCCGCGCTGCCTTCGGCGATTACGTCGAGAAGTTGCTGGAGGGGGATGCCCGTCGCGAACTGGCGGTGGTGGAGGGGGAAGCCAGGGCGCGCGGCATCGCCTGGCGGCCCCTGCTGCGCTACGGCGACCCGGCGAAGGAGGTGCTGGCGGTCGCCGCCGCGGAGCGGCCCGATCTGGTCGTCATGGGACCCCCGCGCCGCAAGGGCGAGTCGGGCCTGCGCTCGCGCCTGGACCTGGAGCCACTGGTCAGGGGCCTGACCTGCCCCCTGCTGATCGCCCCGCGGCCCTGAGGCCGTCAAGCCACCGATCATGGAAGGTTTTCAGCCACGCCAGACAAGTCCCCTGATACCGTCAAGCAAGGAAACAAGCTTCCCCAGTCCGTTGATATCGCCCTGTGGGGGGCAAAGAGACCTAAGTCAGGTGATGCCGGCCAGTGGGGTGGTAAGTGACCCGCGTCCGATGATCGCGCACGGCGATGGGATAATCGTCCCAAGTCCGGTGATCCCCGCCGGTGGGGAGACCAGCAACCATGACGAGGCCCGGGCCCAGATCGATCTGCCACTCACGGCCGACGAGCTGCTGGCCTTTCTCGCCAACACCGAACTGCTCTTTCGGCTCAACCCGCACCTGGAGATCGAGCGCTGGGAATCCCTGCCGGACGGCTTTCGCCTCACGGCGACCAATGAGCTGAATGGCCAGCGCCTGGAGACGGTGGTGCGCCGCGCTGACCGGCCCCAGGGTCCAGTCTTCAGCTACACGGTGGGCCTCAAGCAGGACTCGGTCTTCACCGTCGAGCCCTTGGCCATGGGGGCGCGTCTCATCCTCAGCGAGCGCTACCCCCGGATCACCGACCCCGCGGACCCCCGCCTCGCCGCGGTGGACCGCGGCCTGGTGCCCTGGGTGGCGGCCCTGCGCCGGCATCTGCCTGCCCGCCAGCGCTGGGGCTGGCTGCCTGGCTGGCGCTGGTGGCAAGCGCGCTTCCTGCCGGGCCTTCCGCCCCGTCAGCGGCGGATCGTGCGCCTGATCCTCTGGGTCAGCCTCGGGGAATTCGCCATTTTTCTCGGCCTGGTTCTCGTGCTAGCGTTCGCGCCATGACCATCGTTCATTTCCCCTCTCCCCGACCCTCCCCCGCCAGTGGGGAGGGAGGTGTAGCATCGGCGGCTGGTGCCTCCAAAGCCAGCCCCAGGGCGGAAAAGGGCTGAACGGATACCCGCCATGAACCTCGCCATCCTTGCCGACATCCACGCCAATCTGGAGGCCCTGACCGCCTGCCTGGCCCATGCCGAACGCCAGGGGGCGGAGGGCTACGCCTTCCTGGGGGATCTCGTCGGTTATGGGGCCGACCCCGAGGCCTGCCTGGCGATCATCCAGCGCCATGCCGCGTCGGGGGCCATCCTGGTGCGCGGCAATCACGACGAGGCGGCCCTGGCGGGCCTCTGTCTGGACATGAACGCTGCGGCGCGGGAGGCCGCCCTCTGGACGCGGACCCGGCTGTCCGCCGCGGAGCGGGACTTCCTCGCCGCCCTGCCCTATACGGTCGAGCGCGACGGCACCCTCTTCGTCCATGCCAGCGCCGAGCGGCCCCCGGACTGGGAGTACGTCAGCGACGAGCGGGCGGCCCGACGTTGCCTGGCCGCCACCAGCGCCAGCCTGATCTTCGCCGGCCACGTCCATCACCCCTTGCTCTTCCACACCATCCGGGAACCGCAC
>JAGVUH010000067.1 GCA_019136395.1 Gammaproteobacteria bacterium | reverse complement strand
GTAACTACTCAGGTACCCCCCGCCCAGAGATCAGCCTCCGGCTACTCGAAGCGCGGCTGAGGCGGTGAACCCTGGAAGGTCAGGGTGAGGGCATGGAAGAGATTTATGCCCTGTTTGTGGAGAGTTGCGAGATAGGAGCGGAGGGTGCAGAAGGTCTCAAGGCCGCCTGCGGTGCGGAAACCACCGGAGACCTTCTGTTTGACCTTTGGCATACGCACGGCCTGTTCACCGAGGTTGTTGGTGAAGGGGACCCCGGGATCGGTCATGAAGCGCCAGACATCGTCGGCGTAGCGGCGCAAGCGGTCGATGAGATTCAGCGCCTTGCTCTGCTTGGTTCGGCCGCGTTTACCCGAGGGTGGGGCGCGCGGGTTGGCGGTTTCTCCGGTGGTGAGAATCCGATCATAGGCCTCCCGATAGTGCACGATGCGCTCAGCCGGGAGTGGCGCGCCCGCTGCCGCCACCTCGTGGCAGGCGGCGACCAGCAAATCGATCAGGCACTTGGCCCAGGCTTGCCCCAGTTGCTCGAAGACGTAAGTCAGTTCGCGCAGGTGGTGGGCATTGCACAGGCCGTGCTGGCAGTCCAGCTCCCGGTAGGGCTTCCAGCCGTCGTGGATCAGGGTCCCGGCGAACGCGATCAGCAGCCCGAAGGCGTCGAATGCCTGCTTGCCGCGGT
Organism: Gammaproteobacteria bacterium; assembly: GCA_019136395.1. The sequence continues at coordinate 9,131 of JAGVUH010000067.1, read as the reverse complement.
TCGGATGCGCGCCGAGCCACGTCAGCAGGGGCGTCACCAGAACGTGCATCCAGTGGAGTTTACCGGCCACGCGCATCCCGGTTTCGTCGGCGTGGGCAACCGGGGCGGCGGTGAGCGCTTCGCCCATCGCGGCCACAGTCGGCGCCAGCCGCACCTGCGCTTCGGCCTGGATCGCCAGCACCGTGGCGTCAGACATCGGCAGCCCGAACAGGTCACCCATCAGTTCGCCAGTACGCGCCAGTGGCAGCATGTGGTGGTGGGTCAGCTGCACGACGGCGGCTTTGCTGCGTGGGCCATACTGCACCGGCGCCGACACCCCCGCCGGAAACACCCCCCGATGGACCGCCCCACAGAGGCACCTCGCTTCGCGCACCTGATGCTCGGTGACCTCGCACTGCAAGGGGGGCAGGTCAAACACTTGGCGGGTCTCGACCACGACCGCTGTACCCAAGGGGCGCTGACAGACAGCGCAGACACGTGCGGGGTCATGGATTTCGATCCGATCCGGCTGCGCCACGCGCTTCAAGGTATGACCCGCGTGTCCCGGTTGTCCTCCCGTCGGCTTCTCGCCCCGGCTGCGCAACGATTTCGGCTTGGGTTTGTTCAGCCCGTCCGTCGACGGCGGCTTGCTGGAGTTACGGCTGTTTTTCGCCAGTCGACCTTGCAGTTCGGCCATTTTGGCGGTCAGATCGGCAACCTGCGCGGACAAGTCCGTCACCTGCGCGCGCAGCGGCCACAACTCCCCAATCAGGGCGTCTTTGTCCGCAATGCTCAGACAGTCAAGATCGGGTAGGCTCTCCATGCCGTTGATTATCTGCTTTCGCGCCGAGTGTTCAAGCGAAATATCCGAGACGATGCCGGGAGACCTGAGTAGTTACCCTCCAGCCGTTTCTGCCCCGTGATCTCCTCGACCATCACGTTGATACCCAGGACTTGGCCCGTGGGATCTTTGAGCGGGTAATAGCTTTCCCGCCAGACCCGTCGCGCGCCGGGGCGTGCCTGGGTCTCGCCACTGACCTCGATGTCCAGCAGGGGCTCACCGGTCGCGATGACGCGCCGGAAGAGCGGCTCGGCCATGTCGGCGAGCGCGGGCACCACCTCCCGTACGGTACGGCCGAAGTGCGCGGCGGCCGGCAGGCCATTGATTTCCGCCAGCCGCTCATTGATGCGGCGAAAGCGGAGTTCGGTATCCAGGACGCAGAGGCCGATGGGGGCGGTGCTGTAGACTGCTTCCAGTTCCAGCCCCTGCTGACGGGCGGCGGCCTCGGTCCGACGTATTCTCTCCTCCACCGCCGCCGGCGTGGGGACATCCGCATCGGTGCCGTTCCTGGGTCCGGCTTCCGCGTAAGCCCCCCCATCACCCGCTGGGCCAGGATCCCGCCACCCGGTCATGGAACGTGCCGATCTCCCAGACAAACCCGGTTGCGCCCAGCGGCCTTGGCAGCGTAGAGGGCGCCATCCACGCGCCGCAGCCAATCCTCGTCCGTTTCCGCCGGCACATAGGTCGCGACCCCAAAGCTGGCGGTCACCGGGCCGATCCCGTCCAGGGGCGTGGCGATGATCAGGAGCCGGAATCTCTCCGCCAGATTCATCGCGGTCCCTTGATCGCAATCGGTCAAGAGGATCATGAATTCCTCGCCACCCCAACGCGCCAGGTGATCGCTGGCCCGGAGGTGATCACGGATCTGACGGACCACTTCGACCAGCACCCGGTCGCCGACGTGATGGCCATGGCGGTCATTGACAGCCTTGAAGTGATCCACATCGAACATGACCAGGGCGAGTTGGCTGCCGTAGCGCCGGGCCCGGGCGGTTTCCACCGCCAGGGTCGCCTGAAAGTGGCGCCGGTTGGCGACGCCGGTCAGCCCATCCGTCGCGGCGAGGCGGGCCAGTTCGGCGTTGGCCTGGGCCAGTTCCGCGTTGGCTTGGGTCAGTTCGGCGGTCCGCTCCCGGACCCGCTGGTCCAGCTCGGCGGCGAGTTCCCGGTAGCGCTGCTCGCTGCGGCGCAGGTCTTCCTCGGCGGCCTTGCGGGGGGTGACGTCGCGGAGGATGCCCACGCTATGCCAGCCGTCCCGCAGTTCGATGGCGGCTAGGGACAGTTCGATAATGATCTCCCGCCCGTCCTTGCGCCTCGCCGCCAATTCGACGGTCTTGTCGATCGCCGCGCCCCGGCCACTCCGCTGGAAGTTGGCGAAGGCCTCTTGGTGGGCGGCGTGGAAACGTGCGGGGGCCAGCAGACGGTGCAGGTCCTGGCCCAAGGCCTCCTCGGCGGGATAGCCCAGGATCTGGGCCGCCGCCGGGTTCCAATAGGTGACCGTGCCATGGGCGTCCATCATCAGGATGGCGTCGTGGGCGGCATCGGTGATGGCCCGTAACCGTTCCTGGGCCTGCTTGAGTTCCGTCGTCTCCGTGACCAGGGTGAGGAAACCGCGCGGCTCGCCGGCCGGATCACGCATCAGACCGACGGCGATCTGCGCGCAGACCTGACAGTCGCCGGGGCCGCGATAACGCTTTTCCACAATGCCGACCCGCTCGCCGGCCAGGACCCGGGCGAACAGGGCCTCCTCCCGGGCCCAGTCCAGGGCGAAGGTGAACTCGCGCAGGTGGCGACCCAGCAACGCCTCCCGCGCCAGTCCGACGATCTGGCAGTAACGGTCGTTGACGCGGGTCAGGCAACCGTTGAGGTCCACCTCGGCGACCCCGGCCAGGCCCTGGTCGACGAGCACGCCCAGGCGTAATTCGCTGGCGTGACGGGCCTCGGCCTCCCGGGCGGCCACCAGTGATTGCTGCATCTGGCTCCGCGCCAGGGCGATGCTGATTAGATCGCTGACGCTATTACCAAAATCGAGGATCCCGGCCTCACCCCAGTCGCGCCGGGCCAGCACGGCGTCGAAGCCCACCAACCCGCTGAGTTGACCGGCCTGAGACAGGGGAAAGGCGCAGAGTGATTGGATGCCCTGCGGTTCCAGGATGGCGCGTTCGGCGGTGGCGGCGGCGGGCAGTTGGGCGACATCGGGAATCAGGACATGGCCGACCTGGCGGATTTGTTCCCACCACCAGGCAACCTGATCGATGGGCAATTGCTGCAGGAGGTCTTTCTGCGGCTCGATGCCAGGCGCGCACCACTCATGGGTGTTGCTGAGTGTCCGCTGTTCGGCGTCACACAGAAAGACATAGGCACGATCCGCGGCAAAATGCACACCGCTGCGTTGTAGGATGCGATCCACGGCGGGGTCGAATTCGCCGCTGGAGGCCGCCATGAAATCAGCCGCCAGTTCGTTGATCAGTTGCCGGGTGTCACTCTGATGGCGCAAGCTCCGTTCCTGTTCATGGCTACGTCTGAGGGCCTCCTCCTGATCGTGCCGCCGCTGTGTCTCCCGCAGGAGGCGGAAGCTGCGGGTGACCAATAGCTCGGACATGGCCAGCAGGCTGTCCACCAGCGCGGCCTGGGGATCGTCCGTCGCGACCGGTGCGGCCGCCGCGGTCAGCCCTTGGCCCTCGCGGGCGCGGACCCGTCGCGCCAGGTCCTGGTCCTCGCGCAGAATGTGATGTGCGAGCCAGCGGGTGAGAAAACACAACAGCTCCGCGGCGCCATCCTCCGCCGGTGCCTGTCCCAGCCGGTCACGCAGCATACCGAGGGTCTCGATAAAACGGCCATGGCTGCCGCGATGGTTCTCCACCCGCTGGTCGGAGCCCAACCCGCGTGCCCACAACCGCTCCTCGCTGTCGAAATGCCGGGTGGCGTAGTCGAACAGCCTGGCCAGACAGTCGGGGGGAATGGGTTCAGCCACCGGGTCGGTCGCGGCTAACCTCATCGCCAGGCAATTGATTTCATAAACAAGTTGCTGATGCTGAGCATCGATGTCGGCGAAGCCCGTCGCGAATTGGGCTTGCCAGGGCATGACCTCGATGGTGCCGGGGCCAGGGGTGGTTTCCTTGGAAAATACGACTTCCATTATGTTGCCAGGGGGTCAGTGAAACGGTTTCATGGGCCATCGGGTGCGGAGCCCCGCGCGCCGAGGACGTCTGTCGGGGCGCCAAGGCTGGGCTCATGGAGCAGGACGCGATTACCGCCGGCACGCTTGGCGGCGTACATGGCCTGATCGGCGCAGGCAATCAGGGCCTCGGGCGAGGCCGGGCCGCCCCAGGGATACGCCACCAGCCCCAGACTGGCCCCCAGCGGGGGCAGGGGTTGGCCCTCATGCCGGATCGGGGCCCGCAGATTGACCAGCACCCGCTCCAGCAATTGCAGGCCAGTCTCGACGGCAGTGAGATCGCCGATGCACAGGACGAATTCGTCCCCGCCGACCCGAAAGACCAGGTCATGATGGCGGAAGGTCTGGCGCAGGCGCCTGGCCACCTCCTGCAGGACGACGTCGCCCACCTCGTGACCGAGGCGATCGTTGATCGGCTTGAAGCCATCCAGATCCAGGTAGGCCACCGCCAGCAGGGTTTGATCGCGTTCCGCCTCCGCCATCATCCGGCTCAAGGCGGGTAGCAGTGCCTGGCGGTTGAGCAAGCCCGTGAGATGGTCGGTCTGGGCGACGAGCTGCAGCGCTTCGGCCCGCTGGCGCTGGGTGGCCAGGTCATAGACCATCTGGTTGAAGGTGCATGTCAGGCGGGCCAGTTCGTCGCTCCCCGCGCACGGCAATTCCACCCATTTGCCCTGACCAAAGCGTCTGACCCCTTCTTCGAGCCGCTTGAGGCCGCGCACCAACCAGGTGCCCAGCAGGATGGAGAAGAGGGTCGAGAGCAGGAGCTCCCCGCCAGCGATCAGGTACAGCTGGTATTCCGCCGACCGGATCAGATCCTGGATGCGCGCCGCCGAGAGGAGCACCCGCACGTAGCCGAAGATCTGCCCCGACTGCTCGACGGGCATCTGGGCCTGAATCAGCCCCTCGGTGCTCGACGTCAGCGTTGGCATCGGCAAAGCCTCGTCGCCGGCGCCCACCTGGCGCGCCGAATCGATCAGAACGCCCCCCAAGGGGTCGAGGATCAGCACTTGATGAACTTCCTCGAAATGGCCTATCCCTTGCCGTTCCAGGTCGAACTGGACCTCCCGTTCATGGGAGTGACTGACGGCTTCCCGAGCCAGGGCCTCCAGGGTCGCCAGATCGTTGGTGATGAGGGCATTCTTGATGGCGATACCCAGCAGATGGGCCGTGGAATGGGCGCGTCCGCGTAACTGGTCTTCGTTGGTGGTCCGCAGGGCGTCGAGACTCAGCCACAGGAGCAGGGAGAGAAAGACGATCTCGATCAGGGCGATGCCGAGGATGGTCTTGAGGCGGATACTCACGGTGGCCTGTGTCCAGGGTTCATCAAGGCGCGGGCCTCTGGGACAGGCGCCGCAGCCGGTCGACGTCCAGGGCGCGAATGTCGTCCCAATCGCTGTCCTTGGCCAGCGTCAGGGGGGCCCAAGGCCGCGTCCTTGAGCAACTCCGGGGCCGCGTCGGCCAGGGCGAGGAGGCCCAGCCCGAAGAGGAGGCCTAAGCGGTTGTCCAAGCGAGTTGATTGCATGCGGGTAAGCCCTTGACGATGATTTGTCGCCGGTTGTCATGGGACCGGTCAGGCGGTCAGGAATCCGCCAGTGAGACCCTGGCTCCGTGAACAAGGGTCCTAGGCCACATCCCTTCCGCTTGCCGCGACGCGGATGGCCAGCGCAAGCCGCCAGGTGCCAGGACCAGAAACCTAGGATGCGCGTAAGGATACAATTTTAGAAAAAGGCTTTCGCCCGGAAGGGGCCATCCGACAACATCAGGGGTGCAGGAGAGCAAAGATTCTTGGAGGCATGGACCTTCCGACGAGCATGAGAACCCTCGGGACGCCGCGCATCAGAACGTTGTGGAGCGACAAAATGGTTATGCCCATCGACGGATCGCTGCTGACCCACGGTAACAGGTTCCACCGGGCGGAGCTGCTCACAACGGGGCGGGGCCGTCATGGCTGGGCCCCGGCCCGCTCGTCGCCATCGATGCCATAGCGGCCGAATTTGACGTACAGGCTCTGGCGACTGATGCCCAGGAGCTCGGCGGCCACCGTCCGGTTGCCGGCGGAGAGGTCCAGGGCGGCCTCGATGTAGTGACGTTCGATGACCTCCGTCGCCTCATCGACCAGGCGCCGCAGGCTGGTCCTGCCCACCTGCTTGGCCAGGATATCCAGCCACTGGCCCGAGCTGGTGGCGCGGTTCTCGGTGGACAGGCGGCGATCAATGTTGCGGGTGCAGACGCCAATGTGCGTGGGATTGGTCGGCGCGTTGCCGACGGCGGAGATCTCCACCTCGATCTCGGAGCCCAGTTCGCCGTAGAGTTTGGTCGAGAACAGCCGCACGGCGCCGAGACGCCGGACATTGGCCAGGAGCACGGTGAGGTCGGCGCCCGGGCGGCCGAGCCAGCGCCCCAGGGGTTTGCCGAGGATCGCGGTCTCGGAGCCCATCTGGACCATGTCGAGAAAGGCGCGATTGGCCCGGAGGATGGCGCCCTGATGGTCGATGACGGCGAAGGCATCGGGGCTGCGCTCGACCAGGTGCTCGAGCGGCGACTCGCGCCAGGTGGAGTGCGCGGGCAGGGGCCCCTCCGCCGGGGCGAACTGGACCAGGAAGACCGGGTGGTCCTGGGCCACCATGAGGGAGGCGCGGGCGAACCAGGGGTGTCGCGTTGCGCCGATCCGCACCAGGGTACCGGGGGCACCGCCCCGTTCCCGCACCTCATGCAGCATGCCCTGGAAGGTGTCCAGGCCCTCCGGACGGAGGCTGTCCAGCAGGCGGCGGACGGGGTTGGCCTTGGGCGGGCCGCTACTGAGGCCAAAGGTTTGCACTGCTATGGGGTTGGCCTCCAGGACGCCGAAATCCCGGGCGTCCAGCAGCAGCACGGCCTCGCTGGAGGCATTGACCAGATGACGGTAGCGGGTCTCGATCTCGCGCAGCTTCAGATAATCCTGGGCCATCGCCTGTTGCGTCTCGATCAGCCGGTTCTGGATCTCGGTGACCGCCTGCAGGCTCTTACCCACCGCGACCAGGTCCTGCCCGCCCTCCTGGCGGAAGGTGGTGTACTCGACGGCGACCGCGCGGCCGCTGGGCAGCCGCTGGACCAGTTGGCGAAAGGGGGAAAGCCCCCGGGCCTGGACCTCGCCGAGGATGCGGCGCAGGAGGAGCCCATCCCGTTCCGGCACCGTCGCCGCCCAGGGCAGGCCGATCCAGGCCGTCACCGCTTCTTCGGCGAAGGCGCCCGCCAGGGTGGCGTCCTGGATGATGCCGTCCCGGTCCAGGGAGAGCCGGATGTCAGGGGCGGCAAACGGAGGTTCGATCATGAGCGTCACGCCCGCGCCAACAGCGTCGCTTACCTATCCAACCGAGATAGTTGACACCAGACAAGCAGTACCAACGCCTCGTCAAAGCGGAGATCGGCGATGGCCTGGCCCAGGGCCTGGCTGGTCTCCACGCCCCAGGCGGCGGTCAGGGACGCCGCCAGTGCCTCGAAGTGATCGCTGGCCGCCAGGTCATGGGCCCTGAGGGCCTCCCGTAGGCGGGAGAGCCGGTCCGGGTCCAGGGGCGGCGCGGGGGTGGCGGCCAGCAGGGCGGCGGCGTCCGTTGCCAACCAGGGAGCACTGGCCGTGGTCAGGTCCCCAAGCTGACGGTCCAGGGCGGCAAGGCCCGTGTCCAGGTCCCCGGCCCCATGCTGGATGGCCAGCTCCAACTCCCCGGCGGCCCGCATCAGGTCCCGGGCGCCCAGATTGCCGGCACTGCCCTTGAGGCTGTGCAGCCGTCGGGCGGCGGTCTCCCGGTCCCCCGCCGCCAGGGCCTGGCGACAGGCCGACCCCACCCCGGCGGCTTCGCTGAGCAGCCGCGCCAGTTGGGTGCGGAAAAAGGTCGGGTCGTGGCCGCTGATCTGGGCGGCGCGGTCATGGTCGATGCCTGGGATCCGAGGGAAGGCGTCCGGGCTGGCCGGAGGTCCGGCGGGCGCGGCCCCCGGGGTCTCCCCCGCGCGCAACCGGCCCGCGGGGATCCGTTTTAACAGGGTGGCGACGAGCAGCTCCAGGTCCAGCGGCTTGGCCAGGACCTCATCCGCCCCGGCCTCGCGGATCAGCCGTTGCTCCTCGGCCAGCACCCCAGCGGTCAGGGCGATGACGGGGAGTTGGGTCAGGCCCAGTTCCTCCCGGATCAGGCGGGTGGCGGTACGCCCGTCCATCACGGGCATCTGCACGTCCATGAGCACGGCGTCGAAGCCGGCGGGGCTGGCCTGGAGGATCTGGACGGCCTGTTGGCCGTCGACGGCCAGGGTCACGCGGGCACCCTCGCGGCTGAGCACCATCTCCACCAGATCGCGGTTCATGGCGCTGTCGTCCACTGCCAGCAGGTGCAGGCCCGTCAGGCGGGGACCGGCGTTCGGCGGGGGGGGCGCGGTGGCCGGCTCCGCCGGTTCGCTGCCCATGGCGCGGGGCAGGCTCACCTCGAACCAGAAGGTGCTGCCCTGGCCGGGGGTGCTCTCGACCCCGATCTGACCGCCCATCGCCGCCACCAGGCGCTTGCTGATCGACAGCCCCAGGCCGGTGCCGCCGAAGCGGCGGGTGATGCTGCTGTCCGCCTGGGTGAAGGCGCTGAACAGACGCTTCAGGGCCGCGGGTTCGATACCGATCCCGGTGTCCTGGATGGCAAAACGCAGATCCAGACGCCGGTCCTGCGCCGCCAGGGGGGTGACCTGGAGTACCACTTCGCCGCGTTCGGTGAACTTGAGGGCATTGCCGATGAGGTTGGTGAGCACCTGTTCCAGGCGCAAGGGGTCCCCCCGCAGCGGTCCCAGCGGTTCCGCAGGCGGGGCGAGGCGCAGGTCCAGGCCCTTGGCCCGCGCCGTTGGCTCCAGCAGACCCTGAAGTTGGGCGAGGAGGGTCTCCAGGATGAAAGGGCGGATCTCCAGACGCAACTGCCCGGCCTCCAGCTTGGAGAGGTCGAGGATGTCGTTGATGATCCCCAGCAGGGACTGGCCGGCGGTCTGGAGGCGCTGGACCATGAGGCGCTGGTCGGTGCTGAGGGGCTCGCGACCCAGGAGTTGCGCCTGTCCGAGCACGGCGTTCAGGGGCGTGCGGATTTCGTGGCTCATGTGCGCCAGGAATTCGCTCTTGGCCCGACTGGCGGCATC